>NZ_JAAOZS010000005.1:0-40559 GCF_011602805.1 Kocuria sp. JC486
CCCCCCCCCCCGAGCCGGAAAGGGACCCCCTTCCCCGAGGCTCCCACCCCCCCCGCCCCCCACACCCCCCGCGGGTCGTGGGGAGGGTGGGCGCCCGCCGTCACGGCGGCCGCGACCTTGACCTCGGTCAGCTACCGCACGGACAAGGCGTGGGCCGCAGAGGGCCCGCAACCAACACCGCACACCCAGCAGGCCTACGACCCGATCTCCTCGGACTTCGCCGCCAAGTGGACCCGCGCCGATGCGCGCCAGATCATGACGCAGCAGAACGACGAATCCGTCCCACGCGGCGAGAACTCGATGCCGGATTCCGTGACCATGCCGGAAATCCCCAAGGACTTCCCCGTCATGAATGACGAAGTCTGGGTCTGGGACACCTGGTCCCTAACCGATGAACATTCGAATCAGATGAGCTACAAGGGCTGGGACGTGATCTTCAGCCTGGTGGCACCCCGCTCCATCCCCTTCGACTCCCGGCACTGGAGCGCCAAGATCGGCTACTTCTACCGCAAGTCCACGGCAGAGCTGAACTCCTCCTGGACCTACGGCGGGCTGCTCTTCCCAGAGGACTCGTCCCTGTCCAACACCGAGTGGTCCGGCTCCACCCGCTTGATGCAGGGCAACAAGGTGCGCGTGTTCTACACAGCCACCACGTTCGGCACTCCTCGGCCGGGCACCGACGGGAAACCAGCGGTGTTGGCCACCGTGGAAGGCCGCATCAGTGCGAGCGACGACGGCGTCACGTTCGACAAGTTCGGTGAGCACGTTGAGATCGCGGAGCCCGACGGTACCTGGTACCAGACCGCCGAACAGAACCCGTCGTTCTCCTTCCGGGATCCCTTCACGTTCGAGGACCCCGCTCACCCCGGGGTCACGTTCATGCTCTTCGAAGGCGTGGGCGGAGGCGTGCTCGGCTCGGAGGAGACCCACGTGACCGAGGAGGACCTGGGCTACGTCGACGGCGACCCGTTCGCTGAGACCGTCGAGGAGGTCAACGGCATGTGCGCCCACTACCAACGTGGCAACATCGTCCTGGCCTGGGCTGATTCCAAGGATCTGACCTCGTGGACCATGCTGCCTCCGATCCTCACGGCTTACGGGGTCAACGACCAGACGGAACGCCCGCAGATGATCCTGCAGGACGGGAAGTACTACCTGTTCACCATCTCGCATCAGTTCACCTACGCGAATGGTCTTCGGGGCCCGGATGGCGTCTACGGGTTCGTCGGCGATGGCATTCGTTCGGACTTCCAGCCGCTCAACGACTCGGGCCTGGTCCTCGGATCACCGACGGACCTGAACCTGCCGGCCGATGCTCCGGAGTCCCCCACAGTCGGTCAGAACCCCCGCCAATTCCAGGCCTACTCGCATTACATCCAGCCGGGCGGGCTCATCCAGTCGTTCATCGACAACGTGGACGGGCGTCGCGGCGGCACGCTGTCTCCCACGGTGAAGGTCAACATCTCGGGCGAGACCACCGCCGTGGACTACTCGTTCGGGGACAACGGCTTGGGCCCGTACGCCTACATTCCGACCAACAAGCGCAAGGGCGGCGTCGGCCACTACAAGTGACCCGCCCGCCCTGCGTCACGCTCGGACACGAACTATGAAAGTTGCCCTCGACGATCTCAGGAATCGTCGAGGGCACCTTGTCGACTGCCGCCGATCCTCCCGTTCAAATCAACCGATCAGTTCGGCGAACCGGCGCAGGTCGACGTTCCCACCGCTCAGTACCACCCCAACCCGTCGACCTGCCAATTCCTCAGAGTTCAGGACCCAAGCCAACCCCAACGCGGCCGTGGGTTCCACGATCAGTTTCATGGACTGTGCAATCGCCCGCATCGCCTCGACCAGTTGCTCGTCACTGGCCGTGCGGACGTGAACGTTCTCCCGCTGCAGGATCCCGAAGGTGAGCGGTGCCAACGCCACGGTCTGGGCGCCGTCGGCAATGGTGCGTGGCACCTCGATGGAAACGATCCGCCCTTGTTCCAAGGAGCGCCGTGCGTCGTCTCCGACCTCGGGTTCCACCCCGATGATCTGGATGTTCGGGTCGTGTGCGTGGGCCGCCAGAGCGACGCCGGAGGTCAGGCCCCCTCCGCCGAGCGGGGTGACGATCACGTCCAGGTCGGGAATCTCTTCACACAACTCACGTCCCACCGTGGCCTGCCCTGCCACCACGTCCGGATGATCGAACGGCGGAATCAGGGCCGCGTCCTGCTCACGCGCGATGTCCTCGGCCACGCTCGTGCGGTTCTGTGTGTAGCGGTCGTACTCCACCACTCGCGCCCCGTACCCTTCCGTGGCGGCGCGCTTGACCGCTGGGGCGTCCGTGGGCATGACGATCGTGGTGGGCACGTGGTTCAGGCGTCCCGCGAGCGCGACCGCCTGGGCGTGATTACCGGAGGAAAATGCGACGACGCCGCGCGCCCCCGCTTCCTTCGCCCTGGTCACGGCGTTGTACGCGCCTCGGAACTTGAAGGCCCCGGCCCGCTGGAAGTTCTCGCACTTGAAGAACACCTCGGCTCCGGCCCACTCGTTCAATCGGGTCGAGGTCATCACGGGTGTGCGGTGGGCGATCCCGCGGAGGCGAGCAGCTGCGCCGTCGACGTCGATGAAGCTTCCGGCCAATCTGTCGCTCCCCACTATGCGGTGCCGCGGGACCCGAGCGCCGGATCCGGATGGTGCGTCCATCGTAGGAGCGTCGTCGGCCGCACAGACCATGAGTCCGTCACTTCGGCTACCAAAACCGCCGGTCTCACCTAATGTGTAGGTATGGCCCAGCTGCATGAACTCGTGACCCCGGAATCGATTCGTCTCGACGCGCGTGCGCATGACTGGCGGTCGGCAATCAGGGCGGCGGGAAAGCTTCTGGCCAAGTCAGGCGCTGGATCACCGGCGTTCACCAAGGCCATGATCAAGAACGTCGAGGAGCACGGGCCATACATCGTGATCGCACCGGGATTCGCCTTCGCCCACGCGCAAGCCCCCGATCTCGTGAGTCGGACGGCCATGTCCTGGGCGCGTCTCAAGAAGCCGGTCAAGTTCGGCAACGCCGACAACGACCCCGTCACCCTGGTTGCAGCCCTGGCCTCAGCGGACAGCACCCAACACATCCAGGCCATGCGGCAGCTCATGTCCGTGGTGGAGAACCAGGAGACCAGGCAGCAATTGGAGACTGCATCGAACGTGGACGAGTTCTTGGCGGTGCTCAAGCGACTGAACGAATGGTGAGCGCAGCCGGATGACCCGGACTCTCCGGAGTCCTCCGTCACCCCACGGGCCGTCTGCCCCAGATCGAGGCCAACAGGCCACCGGAAATGTTGTGCCATACGGAGAACACCGCGCCGGGCAGAGCAGCCTCCGGTGTGAAGTACTGAGTGGCCAACCCCGAGGCGAGCCCCGAGTTCTGCATTCCCACCTCGACCGACACCGCACGCCGAGCCGCCGGAGGGACTCGGAGCGCAGCAGCAACGGCATAACCCAGCCCGTACCCCAGGAGGTTGTGCAGCACCACGCCGATCAACAGTCCGAGCCCGGCGGTCATGAGCACCGCAGTAGATGCCGACACGACGGCGACCACCACGAAGGTGATGGCCAGGACCGAAATCCAGGGCAGGGCAGGTTCAATGCGCCGCACGAACCCGGAGAAGAACGTCCGCATGAGCAGCCCACCGACAATGGGGATCAGCACGATTTGGACCAGAGACATCGCCATGTCCCCGGCCGGAACAATGTATGCGTTCCAGCCGGTGAATGCCCCTGGCAACAGGAATGCTGCCGCGGCACCGGCAATGATCATCAACGGGAACACCGTGACGGCCAGGTGACCACCCCGACGTTGCGAATCAACAGGTTCAGTAGTCCGTGAATGGGGCATGTGGTCCTCCTACCGAGGGGATGAACTGCGCCAGCCAACGTCGCAGTTCGGGGTCGCACACGTAGACGTAGGTTCCGCTCATTCCACGGGTCAGCAACACTGAATAGATGTTGGCGATGTAACGCAGCAGGTCCTGATCGGTGGTGATCTGACCGCGCATCGTGTTGTTGCGCTTGCCCACCGCGTCTCGGTAGCTGCCGCGGTCAACAACCAATTGCTCAGAACTTGGGTCGAAACGCAGGTCCGGCCCGATGATCACTCCCGCATAGTTCAGGTCGTACCCCTGAACCGTGTGGATCGAACCAACTTCCTCGAGGGAATTGCTGGAGTTGATCCAGTCCGTGTCCGTGGAATTCCACCGCAGTCGAACGTCGTCGATCTCGATGTCGTACGCCTGACGGTCCTTACGGCTGCGCCACTCCCAGGCGTACCCGGCGACCATCCGTGACAAGCCGAACTGTTCATCGCAGTCCCGAACACGCTGCACCATGTCGCCGAGTCGCTCGAACATCACGAATTCGTAATCGCCAAAACTCTCTGACGATTGCGGTGCCTCAGAGTTCATCAGTCGCCGAACGTAGCGGATGTAGTCACGACCACCTGTGGCACGCATTTGAGTGTGCAGGGGATGACGCCGATCGGCCGTGTTGACAATGGCCTGCAGATCCACGGACGGGATGTCCTGAGGCCGGACGCTCTGCTCGGGGTCGAGCATCAGAACAGTGTGTCGGGACTTGGCGCGAATCCAGTCCAGCTGGGTCTTCTCTGCATCCATCTCACCGAACAGGTCAGTGGTGATCTCCTTGAACTTTTTGGTCAACGTCCCGTGGGCCTGGGCCGCCAGTTGAGTGAGCCGATGCGCCTCGTCGACGATCAAGACATCGAAGTCCTCCCGACTCTGGCCCACCTCAAAGGCGCTCAGTACAGGCACCTCTCGCAGAGCCGGGACCGTGGCGAACACCCGTTTGATCGACTTACGCAGGGACTGCTGCGGAACCACCAGGCCCACACGCATGTCCTGGAACAACTCTCGAGTCGAATCATCGAAGAATTCGGAGAACATCTCATCGGGATCCGGGTCGTCCACGGTGCCACGCTCAGCAACGTCCCGGATGAGTTTGAGCAAATAGATGCCCACGACGGTCTTACCGGTTCCGGGCTCGCCCTGAATCACTGACAATGTGCTGGTCGACCCCTCCAGATCGTCGATCAATCCCGTCATGATCTCGGAGACCGCCGCCGCTTGATCGTGGTTCAACGACTTGAACGGCGAGAGCTTGAACAAGTCGCTGTTCTCGATCTCAGGGATGGATCTGGTGAAGACCCCCTTGCCTCGCAGATGCTCGAAGATCTCCTCGAACGCCTCTTGGTAGTGCGGACGCATGTAGTACTCGGCATCAACAATGCCGTTGTTACGGTTCAGAACCCGGTACCTGCCGTCCCCCGACAACCATCTGATCAGCGCAGACTCAAGATCCCAGCACACGGATTTGTTGAAGGTGTCGTCCAGGACCATGCGTATGGTGGTCAGGTTCTGGCGCCGTTCGTCTTCCCTGTGCTGCCGCATGCGATTGACGCCGTGGATGGTCTCACCCACATAGATCTCGCGGCCGTTGTCCAAGGTGTAGACCAGGGGCCAACTGAGGATTCGCGGGTCTTTCCTGGCAGCATTGGTGATCCCGTCGTGAGTGAAGTCAAACGTCTCCACCTCAAAGCTGGTCATACTTGGTGCTCCTGCCCCGCGCCTTGTGTATCGGATATTTGTCCCGGGTCAGAGCCAGTTTGCGGAGAATGATCTCCTCCGGGTCCACGCCGAGGCGGTCAGCCAACAAGAGCGCATAGGTGAGCACATCGGCCAGTTCGGCTTCGACGTCGTGTTGCTCAACGTCAGCTCCCCCACTGATAGCACTCGAGGAGTTCACCGGCCTCGATCGCGATGGACTTGGCCAGGTTTTCCGGCGTGTGGAATTGAGCCCAGTCCCGCTCGTCCACGAATTGCCGGAGCTGGTTCAGCACGCCTTCGGTAGCCACGGAGCCAACGTAACACCGGGCACGGCGACGATTCGGCGGCCGGAGATCGACCACAGATAGTGTGCAGCCATGGATTCCATCGACTTGGAGGCTCAGCCAAATGTGGCGGCCGAACTGTGCCTGAGTGCGCAGGCCCGAGTCCTCAGCTCTGTCGAACGTCTCAGCGATCACGAGGTTGCCGAACCGAGCGCGTTACCTTCGTGGAGCAGAGCACACGTGATCACGCACCTTGCACGCAACGCAGACGGCCACCGGAGACGCCTGAATGGGGCGCTGGCCGGCGTGGACACCCCCCGGTATGCAAACGGTTCACTGCAGCGCAATCAGGAAATCGAGGTCGGCGCTCACCGAAGTGCCGATGAGCTCGTAACCGACCTGGCGCAGTCTCAGGAGTTGTTGGCGAACACTCTGAGGCAGTGCATGGAGGCTGACTGGACCAATGCGGAATACATGGCCACGGACACCTACCCGGTGCGGGGCTGTCCAGCGCGTCGGTTGCGCGAGCTGGAGATGCACCACGTTGACCTGGACACCGGTTACACGCCCATGGATTGGCCTTCCATCTATGTGGACTGGGATCTTGCCAACCTCCTGAACACTGTGTCGAACCGGATGCCGGAACGGTTGCAACGGCAGAGTTTCCTTGCCTGGCTCTCCGGTCGCGGCGATATTGACCCCCGATGGGCATTGCGCCCGTGGGCCTAGGGACACCCGCTGATCTGCGCCAGCTGTTGCGCCCACCCATGCCCATCCCGCGCATGACTCCGTAGGCTGTACCCATGGCCACGCTGCATGAACTGGTGACACCCGATTCCATCCGCCTCGATGTCCGTGCCGCCGACTGGCACGACGCCATGAGGACCGTCGGTGAGGTCCTGGTGTCAGCCGGCATCAGTGACGACTCCTACACGGAATCGATGATCCACAACGTCGAGGAGCACGGGCCGTACATCGTGGTCTCCCCCGGATTCGCTTTTGCCCACGCCCGGGCGAACGACGACGTCCACCACACCGGGATGGCCTGGATCCGGTTGGCCGAACCAGTGGAGTTCGGCCATGAATCCAACGACCCCGTCACCCTGATTGCATCACTGGCAGCCATGAACAGTTCCTCACACATCGCGGCCACCCAGCAGCTGGCCACGCTCATGGCCGATCCCACAAAGCGCACAGCCCTCGCAACCGCAGCAACTCCCGAGCAGTTCCACGCCGCACTCATGTAGCGGCAACTACGGTGGGTGCATGGCAACGCTGCATGAATTGACCCGCCTCGACTCCATCCGGCTGGACGTTCAGGCCGCTGACTGGCGCGCGGCCATCACGACCGCGGGCCGGCTCCTGGAGACCGACGGCGTCAGTTCTGGGCATTACACGGACGCCATGGTCCGCAATGTCGAGGACAACGGCCCGTACATCGTGGTCTCCCCCGGGTTCGCCTTCGCTCACGCCCGCCCGAACGACGACGTCCATCGAACCGGCATGGCCTGGATCCGCCTCGACGAGCCCGTGGCGTTCGGCCACGAGTCCAACGATCCCGTCACCCTGGTGGCCGCCCTGGCCGCCGTCGACAGCTCGGCTCACCTGACCGCCATGCAGCAACTGGCCCAGGCTCTGGGGGACGCTGACACACGGGAGGCCCTCGAGTCCGCGACCACCCCCGGCCAGTTCCACGACGCCCTCGCTGCCGTGACCCCCAAAGCCCAGGGATCGACGACGGCGGCAGCAGCCACCGGCGCTACCGCCGCCAGCACACAAGGGGCGGCGGGCGAAGACGTCTCCGCCCCCACCCACGCGACCAAGGACCACATCCTCACGGTGTGCGGCAACGGCCTGGGCACCAGCCTCTTCCTCAAGAACACGCTGGAGAAGGTCCTGGACCAGTGGGGCTGGGGGCCGTACCTGACGGTCGAGGCCACGGACACCATCTCCGCCAAGGGCAAGGCCAAGGACGCGGACCTGATCATGACCTCCGGGGAGATTGCGCGAACCCTGGGGGACCCGGGCATCCCCGTGAAAGTCATCTCGAACTTCACCAGCACCGAGGAGATCGACGCGGCGCTGCGGGATTCCTACGACGTCTGAGTCCCACCACAGGACTCCACCACCTTCTTCAACACCACTTGACAGGGGAGAACGATGAACTGGCTGGTCGCAGCTGCACAGTTCCTGGTCAACGAGATCCTTTCGGTTCCCGCGTTCCTGATCGGCATCATCACCGCGGTGGGCCTGATCGCCCTGCGCAAGAGCGCGGGTCAGGTCATCGGCGGGGCCATCAAGGCCACGTTGGGATTCCTGCTCATCGGCGCCGGCGCCACGCTGGTGGTCGCTTCGCTGGACCCCCTCGGGGTGATGATCCAGGGAGCCACCGGCGCGCAAGGCGTGGTCCCGACCAATGAGGCCATCGCCGGAATCGCCCAGGCCGAGTACGGCGGACAGGTCGCGTGGCTCATGATCCTGGGCTTCGTGATCTCGCTGCTGCTGGCGAGGTTCACCCCGTTGCGCTACGTGTTCCTCACGGGTCACCACGTGTTGTTCATGGCCACCATGCTCACGATCATCCTGGCCACCGCCGGATACGGGGGCGCCGTCGTCGTGATCGTGGGAGCGCTCCTGTTGGGAATCCTGATGGTCTCCCTGCCCGCGTTGGCACATCCCTGGACCCGCAGGATCACGGGGGACGACAGCATCGCGATCGGCCACTTCGGCACCGCCGGGTACATCGCCGCGGGCGCCACGGGTCGGTTGGTGGGGCGCAACAGCCCGTCGTCGGAGGACCTGAAACTGCCCGAAGGGCTGCGGTTCCTCCGCGACTCCATGGTGGCCACCGCGCTGTCCATGGCCCTGATGTACGTGGTCCTGGCCGTGCTGTTCATGGCTCGCGCAGGCACGGAAGCCGCCTTCCAGGCATTCGAAGGCGGGGCCACGGGCGTGGGCAACTACCTCATGACCTCGGTGACCTACGGCCTGCAGTTCGGTGTGGCGGTCGCCGTGATCCTGTTCGGCGTGCGGACCATCCTGGGTGAGCTGGTCCCGGCCTTCCAGGGCATCGCCGCCAAGGTCGTCCCCGGCGCCATCCCCGCACTGGACGCCCCGATCGTGTTCCCCTACGCCCAGAACGCCGTGCTGCTGGGCTTCACCTCGAGCTTCGCCGGGGGCCTGGTGGGGCTGGCCGTCCTGTCGGCGTGGTTGAACCCGGCCTTCGGGATCGCGTTGATCCTGCCCGGCCTGGTCCCCCACTTCTTCACGGGTGGCGCGGCCGGCGTCTACGGCAACGCCACGGGTGGTCGGCGAGGTGCCGTGGCGGGAGGGTTCGTCAACGGTCTGATCATCACCTTCCTGCCCGCGTTCCTGCTCTCCGTCCTGGGTGCTTTCGGGGGCGAGAACACGACCTTCGGCGACGCCGACTTCGGCTGGTTCGGCCTGGCGGTCGGATCGGCGGCCAAGCTGGGCGCGGTCGGCGGCTTGGTCTTGGTGCTTGCCATCGGACTGCTGGTCCTGGGTGCAGCAATCCTGGTCCAGCTCAAGGTGGTCAACCGTGGTTGGGATCCGGCACCCGGGCGACCGCGGACAGCAAGTGCACAGAGCGACGACGACGCCCCGTCCGGGCCGACCCCGGTTCGGAGCTACGCCAAGATCCCGCCGCCCGCGGGAGCTCCGGCGCCGCCGCCACGCAGTCGTTAGGCCGCCCGCCCAGACCATCTCAGCCACCAATGGCCACAAATACCAAGTCGCCTGTGCGACCTGCTTCACGTGGTTTAGATTGAGTCCATGGCTCGGTTCAGCTTCCTGGAGTGGCCGGTGGTGCGGCAACTGCGCACCGCCGATTCCACGGCGCGCAGTTCCGCCACGGTGTCCGAGCACACCCGTGAACTGACCTCTCGCAACGCCACCGCCGACCGCGTGGTGCAAAGCGTCTGCCCCTACTGCGCGGTGGGCTGCGGGCAGAAGGTGTACGTCAAGGACGAGAAGGTCATCCAGATCGAAGGTGACCCGGACTCTCCGATCTCCCGCGGCCGTCTGTGCCCCAAGGGCGCGGCCAGCGAGCAACTGGTCAACGCCCCCGGCCGCCAGTACGAGGTTCTCTACCGGGCTCCGCGGGCCAAGGACTGGCAGAAGCTGGACCTGGAACAGGCCGTGGAGATGGTGGCCGACCGCTTCCTGGAGGCACGCCGCAACAAGTGGCAGGACGCGGACCACAAGGGCCGCAGACTCAACCGCACCATGGGCATCGCCGCCCTGGGCGGTGCCACGTTGGACAACGAAGAGAACTACCTGATCAAGAAACTCTTCACCGCCGCGGGAGCCATACAGATCGAGAACCAGGCGCGTATTTGACACTCCGCCACCGTTCCCAGTTTGGGAACTTCTTTTGGCCGCGGCGGAGCCACACAATCGCTGCAAGACATGGCGAATGCGGACTGCATCGTCATCCAGGGTTCCAACATGGCGGAGTGCCATCCGGTCGGATTCCAGTGGGTTGCTGAAGCCAAGGCTCGCGGTGCCCGCGTCATCCACGTGGACCCCCGGTTCACGCGTACCTCAGCCTCCGCGGATCGGCACGTCCCCATCCGCGCAGGTTCCGACGTCGTGCTCCTGGGTGCGCTGATCAACCATGTCCTCCAGAACGACCTCTGGTTCAAGGAGTACGTCACCTCGTACACCAACGCGCCCTTCCTGATCTCCGACGACTTCAAGGACACCGAGGACCTGGACGGCCTGTTCTCCGGGTACGACCCCGAAACCGGGCACTACGACCGCTCGTCGTGGGCGTACAAGACCGACGACGACGCCGGTGCGGAGCCCGAGCACGGCGCTTCCGCCAGTGGCCGCGCCGAAGGTGAATCGCACGGCAGCGGTGGCCCGCCCGTGGCCAAACGTCCCATGCGGGACGACACCCTGCAGGACCCGCGTACGGTCTTCCAGATCCTCAAGCGCCACTACAGCCGCTACACACCGGAGATGGTGCAGGAGACCTGTGGAGTCTCCGTGGAGGACTTCGAGTACCTGGCGCGTTCGATCACCGAGAACTCCGGACGTGACCGCACCACGTGCTTCGCCTACGCGGTGGGTTGGACGCAGCACACGCTGGGTGCCCAGTTCATTCGCACGGCATCGATCCTGCAGCTGCTGCTGGGCAACATGGGTCGTCCGGGTGGCGGCATCATGGCGTTGCGCGGCCACGCCAGCATCCAGGGGTCCACGGACATCCCCACACTGTTCAACATCCTCCCGGGCTACCTCCCGATGCCCACGGTGGACATGGAGACCTTCCAGGACTACCTGGACTCGATCGCCTCCAAGCAGCAGAAGGGTTTCTGGGCCAACGCCGACGCCTATTCGGTGAGCCTGCTCAAGGCCTGGTGGGGAGAGGCATCGCAGCCCGAGAACAACTGGGCCTACGACTACATCCCACGCCTGACCGGCCCGCACGGCACCTACCAGACGCTCGAAGCCATGATGCGCGACGAGGTCGAGGGGTACTTCATCCTGGGCCAGAACCCCGCCGTGGGCTCCGCGAACGGCCGCATGCAGCGCATGGGCATGTCCCACCTCAAGTGGCTGGTGGTGCGCGACCTCAACATGATCGAATCCGCCACCTGGTGGAAGGACGGCCCGGAGATCGCATCCGGGGAGATGCGCACGGAGGACATCGAGACGGAGGTCTTCTTCTTCCCCGCCGCCACGCACGTGGAGAAGTCGGGCACGTTCACCCAGACCCAACGCCTGTTGCAGTGGCGCCACCAGGCCGTCACACCGCCGGGCGACTGCCAGAGCGAGCTCAAGTTCTTCCACGACCTCGGTCAACGCATCCGCGCCAAGCTGGCAGATTCGGAGGATCCCAGGGATCGACCGCTGCTCGACCTCACCTGGGACTACCCGCTGCACGACGACGGCGACCCCAGCTCCGAGGCGGTGCTCGCCGAGATCAACGGTCGCTTCCTGACGGGAGAGGACGCCGGTAAGCCGCTGTCCACGTTCAACCAGATGAAGCCGGACGGCTCCACCTCCGGTGGCTGCTGGATCTACACCGGCGTGTACGCGGACGGGATCAACCACGCCGCGGACCGCATGCCGGGCCAGGAACAGGACCAGATCGCCTCCAAGTGGGGCTGGGCCTGGCCGGCCAATCGACGGATCCTGTACAACCGCGCGTCGGCGGACCCGGAGGGCAAGCCGTGGAGTGAGCGCAAGAAGCTCATCTGGTGGGACCAGGACGCGGGCCGGTGGACCGGTCCTGACGTTCCGGACTTCCCCGTGGATCGTGCGCCCGGCACCGTCCCCGACCCCGACGCCGGGGGCCCCGCTGCCCTGGCCGGTGACGATCCGTTCATCATGCAGTCCGACGGCAAGGGCTGGTTGTTCGCGCCCAAGGGGATGGTCGACGGGCCGCTGCCCGCGCACTACGAGGCGCAGGAGTCGCCCGTGGTCAACCCGTTGTACCCGCAACAGCCCAGCCCCACCCGCGAGCTGTTTCCACGCGGGGACAACCTCACCGCCCCCAGCTACGGGCAGGCCGGCAACGAGGTCTACCCGTACATGTTCACCACGTACCGGTTGACCGAGCAGCACACCGCCGGCGGCATGAGCCGTTGGCTCCCCTACCTGGCCGAACTGCAGCCGGAGATGTTCTGTGAGATCTCGGCAGAACTCGCTGAGGAGCGTGGCCTGGAACCCTACGGATGGGCCACCCTGGTCTCCCCACGCGCCGTGATCGAGGCCAAGGTGTTGGTCACCGACCGCGTGGTCTCCCTGGACGTCGCAGGGCGCCGGATCCACCAGATCGGGCTGCCCTATCACTGGGGTGTGGGTTCGGACGCCGTCGTGACCGGTGACTCGGCCAACGACCTCATGGGCATCACGCTGGATCCGAACGTCCACATCCAGGAATCCAAGGTGGGAATGTGTGACATCCGGCCGGGCCGCAGGCCCCGCGGGGAAGCCGCCACCCGGCTCGTGTCCGAGTACCAGCAGCGGGCCGGTCTGACCGTGGAGACTGGTAATGAGCGGGTCACGGACCCCGACCTCGAGTTGCGGAAGGACGACCCCTCATGACCTCCGAGCCGGTTCAGCAGCGGCCGAACCCCACGGGGGACGCGCACTACGACCACCCGCACTCCCGGCGCGGGTTCTTCACTGACACCTCGATCTGCATCGGCTGCAAGGCCTGTGAGGTCGCGTGCAAGGAGTGGAACCGTAATCCCGCCGACGGTGACTACGAAATTCTGGGCTCGTCCTACGACAACACGGGCGCTCTGGGCGCCGACACCTGGCGACACGTCGCGTTCATCGAGCAGGACCGCGAGCGCATCGAAGAAGCCAGGGAGTCGGGCCGGAAGCTCGTGGACTTGGGGATGCCGCAGGTGGGCCCACCGCAGGAACGGGGTGTGGCGGACGGCGCAGCGTCGTCGTCCGCCACCCACACGCCGGACACACCGGAGTTCCGCTGGCTCATGTCCTCTGACGTGTGCAAACACTGCACCAACGCGGGATGCCTGGACGTGTGCCCCACGGGTGCGCTGTTCCGCACCGAATACGGCACGGTGGTGGTCCAGGAAGACATCTGCAACGGCTGCGGCACGTGTGTGGCAGGGTGCCCGTTCGGTGTGATCGAACGCCGCGAGGACGGCCTGGTCAGCACCCCCGCCGGCCGCGAGATGCCGGACACGGTCAAGAAGCCGCAGAACGGCGTCGCCCAGAAATGCACCCTCTGCTACGACCGCATGAAGGACGACGAAACCCCGGCCTGCGCCAAGACCTGCCCCACCACGTCCATCAAGTACGGCGAGCGCGAGGACATGCTGGCGGCCGCGCACGAACGCGTGGCCCAGTTGCACGAGCAGGGCATGACCGAAGCACGGCTCTACGGCGCGAATCCCGACGACGGCGTGGGCGGCACGGGATCGATCTTCCTGCTGCTGGACGAACCCGAGGTCTACGGCCTGCCACCTGACCCGCGGGTTCCGACCGCCGACCTGGCGCACACGTTCAAGCGCGCCGGTGTGGCCATGGCGGGGATGGCGTTGGCCACCGCCACGGCCTTCATGGTGGGTGGGCGTCGATGACGGCCTCCGAGTTCGACAGCTACCGGCCTCCGGAGCCGCCCCGTCGTCGTCGGGGCTCCGGCAAGGGACGACGGCGCGCGGCGGGTTCGGGTTGGCTGCGGCGCGGTGCCGAGGGTGCACGCGAGATGCCCGTGGTGCCGGATGCCGAGGTGGAGCCGTATTCGTCGTACTACGGCCGCCCGGTGGTCAAGGCCCCACCGTGGAAGAAGGAGATTGCCACCTACCTGTTCCTGGGTGGTGTGGCCGGTGGTTCCGGGCTCCTGGCCTTCGGCGCTCAGCTGACGGATCGACCTGTACTGCGGCGCAATGCCCGTCTCTCCGCCCTGACCACGGTGGGCGTGGGCAGCTTGGCCCTGGTGGCCGATCTCGGCCGCCCGGAGAGGTTCCTGAACATGCTCCGAACGATCAAGCCGACCTCTCCCATGAGTCTGGGGTCGTGGGTTCTGGCGGGCTTCGGCACCAGCTCGGGGATTGCGGCCGCCGGGGAGGTGGACCGCCTGTTGGGCGAACGTCTCCCGTTGCGTCCGCTCCGGGCCGTCCTGCACGGGGCCGAGCCCGCGGCAGGAGCCATGATGGGTGTGCTGGGCGCCCCACTTGCCGGGTACACGGCCGTCCTGCTCTCGGACACGGCCATGCCCACGTGGAACGCCGCCGGTGAGGACCTGCCGTTCCTGTTCGTGAGTTCGGCCGCGTTGGCTGCCAGTGGCTTGGCCATGATCACCACGCCGGTTGAAGAAACCGGTCCCGCTCAGGCTCTCGCCGTCCTGGGCGTCGCAGGTGACCTGGTCGCCGAACCCGTCATGGTCAGCCGGATGGACCCCGTGGCAGCGGAACCTCTGCACCGGGGAACACCCGGTCAGCTGCTCTCCTGGAGCAAGCGGCTGGCAATCGCCGGTGGCGTGGGAACTCTGCTGGGCGGGCGCAATCGGTGGGTGGCCGCCGCCTCCGGTGCCGCCCTGCTCACGTCCTCTGCACTGACCCGATTCGGAGTGTTCCAGGCGGGGATCAACTCCGCCAAGGATCCGCGCTACACGATCGAGCCGCAGCGGCGGCGTCTCGAGGCCCGGCGCGCTGCGGGCCAGACCGGCGATTCCATCACCACCGCGGTCTGATCCACCCGCCGAAGGGCGGAGAGACTCAGCGGATGCGGATCCGCCCGGCCTCTTCCGGGGAGCGCGCCGCCACGGTTTCCCCGATCACCGGGTGGCCCGGGAGTTCACCAATCACCAACAGCCCGCCGGAGGTCTGCGCGTCAGCCAGGGTCAGCAGGTGGTCCTCGGTCACTCCGGCGTCGGCATCCAGGTTCGGGCGGACCCAGTCCAGGTTGCGCCGGGTGCCGCCGGAGACGAAGCCGTCCCGCAGTGCCTCCGCTGCGCCGTCGACCAACGGCACGGCGGAGGAATCGAGCACGGCGTTGATCCCGGACGCGCGGACCATTTTGAACAAGTGGCCCAGCAGTCCGAATCCGGTGACGTCCGTGGCGGCCTTGAGACCGGCGTCGACGGCGGCCCGCGCGGCATCGCGGTTGAGCTGGGTCATGACGTCGATGGCGGATTCGAAGACTTCGCCGGTCTGCTTGTGCCGGTTGTTGAGCAGTCCCACACCGATGGGTTTGGTGAGGGTGATCGGCAGCCCGGGCTCCGCGGCGTCGTTTCGCAGCAATCGGTCAGGGCGGGCCGTGCCGGTGACGGCCATGCCGTACTTGGGTTCGGGGTCGTCGATGGAATGCCCGCCGATCACGGGGCAACCGGCCTGCTGGCCCACGTCCAGGCCACCGCGGAGGACCTCGGTCATGAGTTCCATGGGCAGGACCCCGCGCGGCCAGCCGACCAGGTTGATGGCCACCACCGGGGTGCCGCCCATCGCGTAGATGTCGGACAAGGCGTTGGCGGCGGCGATCCGGCCCCAGTCGTAGGCGCTGTCCACCACCGGGGTGAAGAAGTCCGCGGTGGAGAGCACGGCGAGGTCGTTCTGGATGCGGACGGCCGCGGCGTCGTCGCCGTCGTCCAGGCCGACCAGGACGTCGGAATGGTTCTGGCCCTCCAAGGCACGGACGGCGTCCTCGAGCTCACCGGGCGGGATCTTGCAGGCGCAACCGCCCCCGTGTGCATAACCGGTCAGTCTCTGCGTCGAGTCCGTGTCCATGATTTCAGCCTACGACCCGGCGCAAGGCCGGTGATACGTTGACCGACGGAGGTGTCTGTGTTCCTGGTGGGCACCCCGGTCTTCAAAACCGGTGAAACCGAGTAGCTCGGTTTGGCGGGTTCGATTCCCGTCCACCTCCGCCAATCTTCTACCCCCGGAAGGTGCGCGGTGACCAGCGAGGACCCACGACGACGCATTCCCCGCACCGACCACTTGCTGGCCCACCCGGGGGTGATCGAAGCCGGTCAGCGCCTCTCCGAATCGGCGATCCGTGCGGTCATCCGGGAGGCCCAGGACGCCGCACGGGTCGGATCGGTGGCACCCGATGAGGTCGAATCGCTGGTGCTCGATCGGTTGGCGGCCACGTCGGGTTCGTCCCTGACCCCGGTGCTGAACGCCACCGGCATCGTGGTGCACACCAACCTCGGCAGGGCCCCGCTGTCCACGTCCGCGGCCCAGGCCATTGCGGATGCGGCGGGGTACGTGGACGTGGAGATGGACCTGGGCACCGGGCGCCGTTCCAAGCGCGGGGTCGGGGCACGCCAAGCGCTGCTCGATGCCTGCCCGGCAGCGGAGGACGCGCTGGTGGTCAACAACGGGGCAGGTGCATTGGTGCTGGCCACCACGGCTTTCGCCTTCAGGCGCGAGGTGGTGATCAGCCGGGGGGAGTTCGTGGAGATCGGTGCGGGTTTCCGCCTCTCGGACCTCATGACCTCCACGGGAGCGCATCTGCGGGAGGTCGGCACCACCAATCGGACGCACCTACGCGACTACTCGGAGGCCGTCTGCGATCGGACGGGCTGCATCCTCAAGGTTCATCCCAGCAACTTCAACGTCTCCGGGTTCACCTCGGCCGTCCCCGTGGCTGAGCTGCGCCCACTGGCCGATGAACACGATGTGCCGTTGATCGTGGACGTGGGCAGTGGGCTGCTCCACGCGGACCCCGCCATTCCTGACGAGCCGAGCATCACCCAGGCGCTGGAGGCCGGCGCCGACCTGGTGATCGCCAGCGGCGACAAACTGCTGGGCGGCCCGCAGGCCGGGCTCATCCTGGGGCGATCGGAGTACGTCCAGCGCCTGGCCCGCCACCCGTTGGCCCGCGCCGTCCGCTGCGACAAGCTCACCCTGGCCGCATTGGAGGGAACCCTCACGGGGCCGGAGCCGCCGGTCAAGGCGTACCTGCACGCGGACCCGGCGCGTCTCAAGGAACGCACCGAGCGGTTGGCCGCCGCCGTCGGCGCGCCCGTGGTTGCCCACGACGGCCGCGTCGGTGGCGGCGGTGCCCCGGAAGTGCCGCTGCCCGGTTGGGCCGTGCGCCTGCCCGAAACCGTGGCGAGGGATCTGCGCTTGGGGAGTCCCGCCGTCGTCGCCCGCGTGCACGACGGCGCCTGCCTGATCGACCTGCGCTGCATCCCGGAGGCCGACGACGAGCGATTGGCCGCCGCGATCTCGCACGCCGTCCAGAGGCGTGGATCCGGTCGCCCATCGGGCCTGGCGGACGACCGGATCCAGGTCTCGGCGGAGGAAGGGCTCACATGAGCTACGTGATCGCGACCGCGGGGCACGTGGATCACGGCAAGTCCACGCTGGTCCGCGCTCTCACGGGGATCGAACCGGACCGCTGGGCCGAGGAAAAGCGGCGGGGGCTGACCATCGACCTGGGCTTCGCCTGGACCACCTTGCCGTCGGGCAAGGACGTCTCCTTCGTGGACGTTCCGGGCCACGAACGGTTCCTGGGCAACATGCTCGCGGGACTGGGACCGGCACCCGTGGTGTGCTTCGTGGTGGCCGCGGACGAAGGCTGGCAGGCACAGTCCTCCGACCACCGGGACGCGGTGAACGCGCTGGGGATCCGACACGGCATCGTGGCGCTGACCAGGACCGATCTGGCTCCTGGCCGCATCACGGAGGTGACCGGGCAGGTTCGGGCGGAACTCGCCTCCACGGGGCTGGCCGATGCCCCGATCATTCCGGTGTCCTCCACCACCGGTGAGGGGCTGGAAGACATTCGGGGCGCCCTGGACACTGCGCTCACCGCCACACCGCCGCCCGATCCCACCGCGCGGGTCCGGCTGTGGGTGGACAGGGCCTTCTCCATCAAGGGCGCCGGCACCGTGGTCACGGGCACCCTGGGCGGCGGCACCGTCCGGCACGGCGACACCCTCACCCTGTGTGGCGAGCAGGAATCCACGGTCACCGTACGTGGTCTGCAGGCCCACGGCGCAGCCGTCGATTCGATCGTCCCCACCGCACGCGTGGCACTGAATCTGCGGGGTGTGCCCGCGGACCAGATTCATCGCGGCCAGGTGCTGGTGACGCCGGGGGCTTGGCCCACCATCGCGGAGTTCGACGTTCGCCGCAGCACCGGGCCCGAGTTCACGGCGGTTCCCAGCCAGATCGTCCTGCACGTGGGGACAGCAGCGATACCCGCACGTCTGCGACCCTTCGACGGCGACCACGCCCGCCTGCGCATCGACCGTCCGGTCCCCGTGGTGCCGGGCGACCCTCTGATCGTGCGGTACCCGACGGGTGAGGTGGTGCTGGGCGGGGCGCGTGTCCTGGACGTCGACCCGCAGCCCTTGAACCGACGGGGTGACAGCGCCGAACACACCCGGTGGCTCAGCGCGCTGCCGGACGGGGGCGATCCGATCGCCCTCACCCGGCGCCTCTCGGCAGTCCCCCGGGCGCACTTGACCGGGCTGGGCCTGGTAAGCCCCGAGGACCACGTTTCCGCCGAACAGGATGTGGTGGAAACGGCCGGCTGGTGGGTCCACCGGCCGGCGCTGGAGGGCTGGATCAGTGCGCTGCAGGACGCGGTCCGGCAGACTCACCGATCCAACCCACTGGCACCCGGCCTCCCCGTGCCCGCGGCTTCCGAACGCTTGGGAATCGCCGATCCCGGACTCATGGATGCGGTGGTCAAGGGCTCGGGGCTCGTGCACCGCGACGGCGTCCTGGCTGACCCGACGCACGTGTCCCAGCTGGGCGCGGCGGAGGCCGGCGTCCAGGCTCTCGAAGCGCGATGGGTGACCGACCCGTTCGACGCACCCGAGGCCTACGACCTTGATGATCTGCACCTGGGACCCAAGGAACTTGCCGCCGCCGAACGCGTGGGGCGGCTGCTGCGGTTGGGCGACGGCGTCGTCGTGGGGCCCCGGACCCCGGCGCTGGCCATGCGCGAACTGGCCCGGCTCGAGCAGCCCTTCACCACCAGCCAGGCGCGTCAGGCCTGGGGCACCACGCGACGCGTGGCCATCCCCCTGCTCGAACACCTGGACGCACGCGGCTGGACCGTCCGTGAGGACGGCACCCACCGGCGCATCAAGCGGTGAACAACGCCCGGTAGTACCCCGCCTGGGACGGGTAATACGCCTCGAACTCCACCGCCGACGGGTCGCCACCCGACTCAGCAGCAACCAGGCGGTCCAGGTAGAACTCCCATCCCGGACCGGCCTGACTGGCCAACTCTGGGTCGTCCAGACGGTGGGACAGCTCGACCGTGACCTGCGACAGTTCGCGTTGGATCAGATCCAGTTCCAGGTGCCACGCGTCCGCCCCGTCGCCGGTCTCCAGGACCAGACGACGCGGCGGCACACATTCGAGGACCCTCGCCTCCATCGACGGCGCGCCCTCCTCCACCAGCATGGTGACGGCAATCCGACCGCTCGCCGGATCCCCCGACCACGGGCTGAACCACCGGGCGGTCCGCTCCGGGTCCGTCACGGAGGCCCACACGTCCTCGATCGGCGCGTTGAAGGCCCTGGCCACCACCAGGAAGGCATCCCCTTCATGCATGTGGCGGCGGCCGGTGGGATTCGGGCTCATGATTGCCTCCGGTTTCACGTGATGGGTGGACGACGCGGTCAGTTGGACGGCAGCTGGGCCGCGTGCGTCCAGTTGGACGGGAACTTCGGCTGGGCGATGTCCGCCATCTTGGCGCACACCCGGACCACCTGGTTGGAATAGCCGAACTCGTTGTCGTACCAGGCGTAGACCACCACGGTGTTGTTGTTGACCACGGTGGCCAGGCCGTCCACCACGCAGGCGTAGCGCGAGCCCACCAGGTCGGAGGAGACGGTTTCGGGTGAATCCGTGAAGTCGATCTGCCGGCTGTAGGGCGAGTCAAGGGAGATGCCGCGCAGGAATTGGTTGAGTTCCTCGGCGTCGGCCGGGGCCTGGTCCAGTTGCAGCGTCAGCACCGCCATGGAGACGTCCGGCACGGGCACGCGGATCGCGTTGCCGGTCAGCTTGCCCTCCATCTCCGGCAACGCCTTGGCCACGGCCTTGGCCGCGCCGGTCTCCGTGATGACCATGTTCAGGCCCGCGGCCCGACCACGGCGGGAGCCCTTGTGGTAGTTGTCCGTCAGGTTCTGGTCGTTGGTGAAGGCGTGCACCGTCTCCACGTGACCCTGCTGGATCCCGTACTTGTCGTTGAGCACCTTGACCACGGGCGTGATCGCATTGGTGGTGCAGGAGGCCGCGGAGAGGATCTGGTCGGCCGGGTCGATGTCGGCGTCGTTGACCCCGCACACGATGTTCTTCATCTCGCCCTTGCCCGGCGCCGTCAGCAGGACCTTGGAAATGCCAGGGGCTTCCAGGTGACGGGAGAGACCGTCGACGTCGCGCCAGACGCCGGTGTTGTCGATCAGGATCGCGTCGTCGATCCCGTGGGAGCGGTAGTCCACGGACTCCGGGGAATCCGCGTAGATCACCTGGATGTCCACGCCGTTGGCGGAGATGACGTTGCGTTCCTCGTCCACCAGGATCGACCCGTTGAACTTGCCGTGGATGGAGTCCCTGCGCAGCAGGGAGGCCCGCTTGACCAGGTCGTTGCCCGGCTTCTTGCGCACGACGACGGCGCGCAGGTTGAGTCCCGTCCCGTCGTAGCGTTCGACCAGGATCCGGGCCAGGAGTCGCCCGATGCGTCCGAATCCGTACAGCACCACGTCGCGGGTCTGCGGGGTGTTCTGCCCCTGTTGGCCCACCACCGGGGCCAGTTGCTCGCGGAGGTACTGTTCGACGTCGTCGCGCTTGGACTCGTCCAACCCGGCGGCCATCTTGCCGAGGTCGATCTGACAGGTTCCCAGGTCGAGGTTCTGCAGGACGGTCAGCAGTTCCCACGTACGGGCGGTGGTCAATTCCTCGCCGACGACGCGGCGGGCGAAGCGGTGGGCCTTGAGAATGTCCGTCACGGACTTGTGGACCAGGGAGCGCCCGTGGATGTTGAGAACGACTTTGTTCTCACGGTAGAGGCGGCCGATCACGGGAACCATGGCCTCGGCGCGGGTCTCGCGTTCGGCCCAAGTTTCAACTGCAGACACTGATGCCCTGCTTCCTCGGCCGCACGTCCTTGTGTCGGCCGCTTGGTTGTCAGTCATGCCGCGCGATCACACGGTGGGATCACGCACGCGATCGCTCCTGCGACCGCCACGGACGCGAGGTCCCGCGCCCGTCGTCGATCCTACCCGGCGGCCCCGCGCCGAAAGCCGCCGCGGACCGCGCAGCCCGCCCGCGTCGAGACCTCCGAAAAGGCCCAGGTTTCGCGCTGCGAACGGCCGTTTCGGAGGTCTCGACGAGCGTCGCGCACACGAGGGGTCGCGGCACGACGCACGCGGGTGTCAGGCCAGGGTCAGGGCGATTTCCATCATCTGGGTGAAGGCCGTCTGCCGCTCCTCCGGCGTGGTCTCCTCCTGGCGCATGATGTGGTCGCTCACGGTGAACAGCGCCAGTGCATTCACCCCCACCGCTGCCGCGTTCAAGTAGAGCGCCGCAGCCTCCATCTCCACCGCCAGCATGCCCATGGACGCCCAGCGCTGGTTGACCTGGTCATTGGCGTTGTAGAAGACATCGCTCGAGACCACCCCACCCACGTGCGTGGTGGCACCGAGTTCGTCCGCGGCGCGCTTGGCCCGCTCCAGCAGTTGATACGAGGCCAACGGGGCAATGGTGCCCGGCAGTTGGTACTGGTTCGCGTAGTTCGAGTCCGTGGAGGCCCCCTGGGCCATGACGACGTCGTACAGGTTCAGCTGGTCCTGCAGGGCCCCGCAGGAACCCACGCGGATCAGGTTCTGCACCCCGAAGACATTGATGAGTTCCCAGCTGTAGATCCCCATGGACGGCATGCCCATGCCGGTCCCCATGACGGAGACCTCCTTGCCCCGGTAGGTGCCGGTGAAGCCGAGCATCCCGCGCACCTGGTTGAAGCACTCGGCCCCCTCCAGGTACGTCTCCGCGATGAACTTGGCGCGCAGCGGGTCACCGGGGAGCAGGATGGTCTCGGCGATGGGGGCGCCGTCGGGTTGGATGTGCGGCGTGCACTTGCCGTGGGTGTCGAGCATGGGTCTCCTCGAGGTGAACGACCGAAGCGTGATGGAACCGCCAGGATGCCACGCTGCCTCATTCATGCTGCATCGAGATCATGGTTTCCGGCTTTCGTAGGCGTGAACCACGCTGGAAAGCATGATCTCTGCAGCCAAAGTACATTGCGCACAACTCAATTGCGGTCTACGGTTGGATCATGACCAAGATCGCCGGGCTGGACGACCAGCTGTGTTTCGCGCTTCACGCGGCGTCCCGGACCATGACCAACGCCTACCGGGCAGGTCTGCCGGAGATCGGATTGACCTACCCGCAGTTCATCACCCTGGTGGCCCTGTGGGAACAGGACGGCACGACCGTTTCCGAACTCGGCGCGCGCCTTCACCTGGACAGCGGAACCCTGTCCCCGTTGCTGAAACGCCTGGCGGGCATGGGCCTGATCGAACGACGGCGGGAGGCCGCCGACGAACGCCGGGTGAGCATCCACCTGACCCCCGAGGGCCGCGCGTTGGAGAGCCGGGCGGCCGCGATCCAGCGCGACATCTTCCAGGGCATCGACATCACGGACAGCGAAGCGGAGGCGCTGCTCTCCCTCGCCCACCGGTTCACGGCGGCGGCCGAATCGACCACACAGACTTCACGCTGACAAAGCGTGACCGAAAGAATCCAGCACCAACCACCCAGGAGGACACCATGGCAAGCGTGTACACCGCTGAAGCAATCGCCACCGGAGCAGGCCGTGACGGCCACACCCGCACCACCGACGGTCGGGTGGACCTTGATCTGGCCGTCCCCAAGGAGATGGGCGGCTCCGGCGAGGGCGCCAATCCCGAGGAACTGTTCGCCGCCGGCTACGCCGCGTGCTTCCACTCGGCACTGCAGCTGGTGGCCCGCAAGGAGAAGGTCGACCTGGGTGATTCCAGCGTCGGCGCCCGCGTGGGCATCGGCCCCAACGACGCCGGCGGCTTCGACCTGGAGGTCACCCTGGAAATCGTGATCCCCGAGGTGGAGCACCAGAAGGCCGTCGAACTGGCCGAGAAGGCGCACCAGGTGTGCCCCTACTCCAACGCCACCCGCGGCAACATCCCCGTGGAACTCGTGGTCACCGACGACTGAGACCCGGCGAGCAGCACAGGGATCAGTCGGACGCAGCGGCCCTCAGCTCGGACACCTTCCGGGCGAGGGCCGCCGCGTCGTCGTCCCCCAGCCGAATCCCGAGTTCCCGCACACCGTCCACGACCTCCGCCACGGAGATCTCCTGGGACACGGTCGGCTGTCCCGGGTGCCGCTCCGTGCGGGTGCTCTGTGTGAGCGTCACGTGCCCGTGATCCAGGTGCCGCATGACCATGAGGTTCGAACGGAACTTGGACTCCGGCCACTTGGAGGTCATGTGGTGTCCCATGGTCACGTCCACGGGGTGCACGGGGAGGTCGTCGTGGACGTGCTCAAGGGCCCCGTTCCTGGTCAGCGCCCAGACCGAATCCCCGTGGTCGCCCCACCGTTCGATCCGGAACTGGCGGTCGCCCTCCCCCTGGGTTGCGCCGTCGCGCAGCTCGATCGGACGGGTGATGCTGAACCCGAAGCCCGGGTCGCACAGCCAGTCGACACCGTCGAGCGTGACGACGACGCTCATGTGCGTCCGCGGCGAATCCAGCCCTCGCACCCGCCCCAGGGCCCGGCGGAAGGTGTAGCCGTGGTGTTCGAGTGCTGCGGCGAAGAGCTGGGAGTGCTCGAAGCAGTACCCACCGCGGCCCTTGACGACCAACTGCTGCTGGACGTTGCGCGGCTCGACCCCCGGGTGCCGCCCCAGGAGGACATCCACGTTGCCGAACGGCAGAGTGCGCACGTGGGCGTCGTGGAGTTCCGTCAGCAGGTCCAGGTCCGGAGCCACCGACGACGGCACCGGGGTGCCCGCCAGCCCGATGGCTTCCAGGTACGCGGGCACGTCGAAGTCCTCCGTCTGCCAGGACGCTCCGGACAATGCTGCGGTGCTCATGGCGCGAGCCTATCGGTGGGCCCTGTTCCCTTCCGTAACACCCGGTTGAATCGCACTTCCTGAAGCGCGCACGATGAATCCATGGACAAGCTCGCGCTCATCACCGGGGCATCGGCCGGTATCGGCCTGGAAATCGCCAAGCAGCTGGCCGACCGTGGCTACGACATCGCCGGGGTCGGTTCCGGGGACCGCATCCACGACCTCCAGGCCAAACTGCCGGGCGTGAACGTGACGCCGATCCAGGCGGACCTGCGCACCGAGGAAGGCATCGAGCAGGTCTGGTCCCAGGTCGAGGCGCTGAACCGTCCCCTGGACGTGGCCGTGCTCAACGCCGGGCGCAGCCTGGGTGGCGCGTTCCTGGACACGGACCTGGAGACGGAGAAGGAGATGATCGCCCTCAACATCACCTCCCAGGTCCTGCTGGCCAAGAAGGTGGTCCGCACCATGGCCGACCAACGCGACGGACGGATTCTGATCACGACGTCGATGTCCGCTCTCACGCCGACCCCGTACGAGTCGATCTACGGCCCCACCAGGGCCTTCATGTTCAGCTTCGCCGAAGGCCTGCGGGAGGAGATGAAGGAGTACGGCGTCACGGTCACCGCGCTGCTGCCCGGGGCCACGGCCACCGACTTCCACCAGACCGCGGATATGGGCAACACCATGTTCGGCTCCAACGACTGGAAGAACGATCCGACGCTGGTGGCCCAACGCGGCGTGGAAGCCCTGTTCGCGGGGAAGGACCACGTGATCGGCGGGGACGCCAAGACCCGGCGCGCAGCGGTGGTCAACAAGTTCCTCCCGGAACGCATCAAGGCCGCCCGATTCGCCAAGGACAGCAAGCCGACGTCCTGACCCCGGCGTCCGCTTGCCGTGCGGCGGTCAGTGGGCCGCGACGGCGTCGTCGTCCTCCGTGTGCACGTGGTAGATCTCGTGGCCTGAACGCCTGAGGTTCCCGCTGAGGAACCAGTAGAGCGCCAGGGCCAGGAGGGAAACGGCCGCGAGGATGAAGAAGATCGTGGCGTAGCTGGCCGCCCGCTCACTCGAGGCGAGGGACGCGAAGCCCATGAACGATACCCTCGAGTTCGTGATGGCGGCCGTGTAGGCGATGCCGATCGGGATGGCGATGTTGATGGTCAGGTTGTAGAAGCCGATGGCCACACCCGATTTCTCCGGGGCGATCTCCCCGACCGCCGTGGACAGCAGCGGGGCGTACATGAGCGCGTACCCGGCACCGAACAGCCCGATGCCAATCACGTAGAACCCGATCCATTGATCCGTGAACACCGCCGGGACCAGGAATCCTGCGGCGATCATGGCCAGGGCGATGGTCACGGCCTGGCGCGAGTTCAGCACCTTGGCGATGGCCCCGGACAGGGTCCCGACGACGACGGCCAGGATGTACCCCGGGACGAACAGCAGCGATGTCTGGGCGACGTCCATGCCGAACAGGTCCGAGCCCAGGAACGGCAGGACGAACACGAAGCCCAGGTTCACGGAGTAGACCACGAAGACCACGAGCAGCACGAAGACGTAGGGCTTGTATTTGAAGAATTCGCTGGTCACGATCGCGTTCGCGTGTGTGCTGATGTGCCACACGAACACGGCGATGCCCACTGCCACGGGCAGGAGCCAGATCCAGTTGAACGCCTGCATGAACATGATCAGCCCGCCCGCGATCACGGCGATCAGGAACGGACCCAGGATGTCGAAGCTCGAACGGGTGGAGGCGCTCTTGGGCACGAAGGCGAGCACCCCGGGGATGGCCAGTACGGCGATCAGGGAGACCAGGAACAGGGCGGTCCAGCCGACGTAGGTCGCGATGAACCCGCCGCCGACCACACCGATCAGCAGCGACAGCTGGAAGGCCGCGGTGGAGAACCCGAGGTAGGTCTTCTGGTCCTTCTTGGGCAGGTACTTGGTCACGTAGACCACGTACAGCGTCTCCGCCGCGGCGAAACCTGCGGTCTGAATGATGCGGCCGGTCAGCACCCAGGCGAAGGATTCCTGGCCCAGGTAGCCGATGACCGATCCGATGCCCACCATGCTCAACGCTGCCAACAGGAGCTTGCGGATGCTGATGAAGTCGGCCAGGGACGAATAGACCACCGCACCGATGCCGATGATCACACCGGCCAGGGTGGCCTGGAGGCTCACGGCGTCCACGGACAACCCCAGGTCTTCGGAGATCGGCAGGTTCAGGCTCTTGAACCCGTTGTCCATGACCAGGCAGAACACGAAGAGGAACAGCAGGACGGGTACGGCACGCTTGGGCTTCGCCGCTCGATCGGTCGGCTGCCGGGCGAAACCAGCGGCGGCTGAGGGGGCCGCCTCGGTGGACTCAGACATACTGCTCTCCCCTTGTAGGTGTTCGCTTGGGTGTTCGCTCTGGGTGTTCAGCGTTCCCTCCGACTGTCTCAATCGGGGCAACGGCTGTCCACTTGCCCGTGCCCTACGGCGTGGTCGTTCGCCTCACGTTCCACAGAAGGTCACGAACGACGACGACGAACCGGGCCCCTCCAGCCCGGCGAAACGCTCATCCGGTTCGAACGGTGCCCGCACAGCGCCGAGCAGTCGGGTGAACTCCCCCAGGTCACCGACCTCGGCCGCGCGCAGTGCACGCTCCAGGTGGTGATTGCGCGGGATGTAGACCGGGTTGGTCCGCGCCATGAGCTGCGGGTCCGCGGCACCGTCGGGGGCCCAAGCCCGTGCCAGACGTTCCCTTTCGGCGACCCAGGCGGCGGCGTCATCGCCCTGGACCACGTCCTCGAGCCGGTCCTCGGTCACGGCACGAAAGAACAGCGTGAAGTCGAGCCCTCGCGTTTCCAGAAGATCGAAGGTCATCTCCACGAAAGCCCGGTACTCCCGCACGGCATCATCGGGAGCCCCTGCCAGGTCCACGCCGAGCTTGGCCGCCATGCCGCGGGCCAGGGCGGCGTCGTAGGTGGGCTCGAACTCCTCGAGCACCGTGGTCGCGGCGTCGACCGCGGTATCGGCGTCGTCGTCGATCAGATCGATCAGGGCTTCGGCGAAACGGGAGAGGTTCCACAGAGCCGCCGCGGGCTGATTGCGGAAGGCGTAGCGCCCACCGCGGTCGATCGAGCTGAACAACGCATCGCGGGTGAAGGTGTCCACGAAGGCGCAGGGGCCGTAGTCGATGGTCTCCCCGGAGATGGTCATGTTGTCCGTGTTCATGACCCCGTGGACGAAACCGACGAGCATCCACCGCGCAACCAGTTCGGCCTGCGAGCGCATCACGCTTCGCAGCAGTTCCAGGGACGGATTCTCGGCCTCCGCCGCCTCTGGCCAGTGGCGTCGGATGGCGTGGTCGGCCACCGCACGCTTGACCTCGGTGGCCCGGTGCACGGCGGCGAACTGGAACGTGCCCACCCGTAGATGGCTTGACGCCACGCGCGTGAGGATGGCCGCGGGCTCCGCGTCGGGCTGCTGGCGCTGGATACGTTCACCGGTTGCCACCACCGCCAGGCCGCGAGTGGTCGGGATGCCGAGGGCGTGCATGGCCTCGCCCACCAGGTATTCGCGCAGCATGGGGCCCAGCGGGGCCTTGCCGTCGCCACCGCGGGAGAAGGGCGTGTGGCCACTCCCCTTGAGGTGGAGGTCGTGCCGGGTACCTTGCCGATCCAGCACCTCGCCGACCAGGAGGGCGCGCCCGTCGCCGAGTTGCGGGACGAACTGCCCGAACTGGTGCCCGGCATAGGCCTGGGCATAGGTGGCCGGTTCGTCGTCGTCGGCCCATCCGGTCAGCAGCGCGAGTCCGTCGGGCGAGCGCAGGAAGTCGGGGTCCAGACCGAGGTCTCGGCTCAAGCGGTCGTTGAGCACCACCAACGACGGCGACGGCGACCGTTCGGCGGACCAACGCACGGACATCTGTGGGATGTCTTTCGCGTACGTGTGCTCAAGGTTCGGACGTTCCGTCATGCCTGCCTCCCGGACGGGGCGCGGTGCGTGACCACGAGCGTCAGGATCGGGGTCATCAGTCCCACTTTGTCCGTCCGCATCATCAGTTCTGCTGCACCCTTCCGATCAGTCCCTGGACGTTGTCGAGCGTACGGGCCGCACGTTGCTCCGGTGTCAGGGTTTCGTCCATCTGCCGGATGCCGTCGGGCTTCTTCCGCCCTTGGGTGTAGTCGCTGCAGGCCAGGTCCGCGCACACGTAGGTGCCCAGGGAGTTGTAGTGGTCGCGCTTGGTGCGCGGCCGTTGGATGGAGACCAGCGAGATCCCGCTTCCGGGATGAAGGGTCATGCAGAGCTGGCACATCTGGGCATTGCCGCTGCCCTTGCCGGCCTTCTTCTGCAGCACGATGCCGCGCAGGCCATCTTCGGTCTCCGCCACCATGTAGCCGTTCTGCGGAGCCTTGGGGTCGATCCAGGCCAGGAAGATCCTTGATTCCCACCCGTCCAGGACGTCCTTGGGGAGATTGATCCGCTGGGCCTCGCCCTTGGAACAGTTGATGAAGCTCTTGCGGATCTGGGTTTCGGTGTACGTGAGCATGGCGATTCCTCAAATGGTCAGGGGTCCGTCCGGGACGGATGGGCAGAACGAGATGGCCAATCGAGATCAACGTGGTCGAGATCCGATTGGCTGCATCAGCTCTGTCTTCTGTCGGCACTGAACAAGCCGACAACCTCCTGACGCCTTTGGCTCACATTGCGGTACGGATGCGTACGGCTTCGAGGCTACACCCGGACCGTTATTGAACCGGCGGGGCTCCTTCACGTCCGATCAGGTGCGCCACGCCACATGAGGGCGTATCGTCTATACGCAGCAGGCTGATTAATTCATCGATCCACGCCTTCTTCTTGTGCCTGTCCCCAGGCACCGGCGAGAGACCACCCCAAGGAGCGATCATGGCTGAGAACAACGGCGCCGAATCCACAGAGACCCACGGCACACCGCGCCAAGCCACCCCTTCCGGCCACGCCCTCCCGGGTGCCCCCGCCCCGAAGGCGCCGGCCCCCGAGGAACCGACTCAGCCACAGGCACCCCTGCCGCCCGCCTCCGATCAGGCCGCACCCGCCACCGTGACGGCCACGGGAAACTCCACCGGGGCGGAGCCCACGCTGCGCGCCCAGCAGTCGACCTACCTCACCACCGCCCAGGGCGGACGGCTCCCCACCACGGATCACTCCTTGCGCGCCGGTGAGCGCGGCCCGGTACTCCTTCAGGACCATCACCTCCGGGAGAAGATCACCCACTTCGACCACGAACGCATCCCCGAGCGTGTGGTCCACGCCCGCGGTGCCGCGGCCCACGGGGTGTTCCGCGCCAACGGGGCCGCCAAGTCCATCTGCCGGGCGAGCGTGTTCGACCAGGGCAAGGAGACAGAGGTCTTCGTGCGCTTCTCCACGGTCCTGGGCTCCCGCGGTTCCGCCGACACCGTCCGCGACACCCGCGGTTTCGCCGTCAAGTTCTACACGGATCAGGGCACCTGGGATCTGGTGGGCAACAACATCCCCGTGTTCTTCATCCAGGACGCCATCAAGTTCCCCGACGTCGTCCACGCCGCCAAACCCCACCCCACCCGGGAGATCCCGCAGGCCCAAAGCGCCCACGACACCTTCTGGGACTTCGTCACGCTCCACACGGAAGCCACCGCACACACGCTGTGGAACATGTCCGACCGCGGAATCCCGCGCTCCTACCGCATGATGGAGGGCTTCGGCATCCACACCTTCCGCATGAGCAACGACGACGGCACCACCAGCCTGGTCAAGTTCCATTGGAAGCCCCGGCTGGGTGTGCACTCGATGGTGTGGGAGGAGGCCCAGATCGCAGGAGGCATGGATCCGGACTTCCACCGCCGCGACCTGGCGGACGCCATCGAGTCCGGTGCCCTCCCCGAATGGGACTTGGGAGTTCAGGTGTTCCCGGACACCGAGGACCAGATGTTCGAAGGCATCGATCTGCTGGACCCCACCAAGATCGTTCCGGAAGAGCTGGCCCCCGTGAAGATCATCGGGACCATGACGTTGACCAAGAACCCGACCAACTACTTCGCGGAGACCGAGCAGGTGGCCTTCCACCCCGGTCATCTGGTCCCGGGCATCGACGTCACCGCCGACCCGCTGCTGCAGGGCCGCCTGTTCTCCTACCTGGACACCCAGATCAGTCGCCTGGGTGGCCCGAACTTCGCCCAGCTCCCCGTCAATCGGCCCCACGCCCAGGTCAATGACATGCAGCGCGACGGCATGCACCAGAGTGCTGTGCATGCGGGCGTGGCACCGTACAAGCCGAATTCCTTGGACGGTGGCTGCCCGTTCTTTGCCGGTGCGGACCAGGGCGCTTTGATCGACGTCCCCGTCGCGATCAAGGGCGAGGCCACGCGGGAGAAGCCCGCGAGCTTCGAGGACCACTTCTCCCAGGCGCGGCTGTTCTACCGCAGCCTGGCACCGGTGGAGCAGGAGCACACGGCCTCGGCATACGCGTTCGAACTGGCCAAGTGCTACGAACCGGTGATCCGCGAGCGTGCCGTGCGCGTGCTCACTCACGTGGACCAGTCCCTGGCGGAGTCCGTGGCGGTCAAGCTCGGCCTTCCCGCACCTGAGCCCGTGGACCTGACGAGCACGCCCACAAGCCCCGCCCTGTCACAGGTGGGGCAGGAATGGCCGGTGGACGGACGTCAGGTGGCACTGTTGACCTGCGAGGAGTCCGACGCACAGGTAGTGGCCGACCTTGCAGAAGAGATTTTCCGCGCCGGGATGGTCCCCCTGGTGGTTGCGCCGACCGGTCAGCCCTTGGGTGATGGAGATTCGGCCGTGGCGGTGGCCCGCACGTACTTCACGGCTCGCTCCATCGAGTTCGACGCCGCGGTGGTCGTGGACCTGCCCGCCGAACCCGAGCCCGCCGTGGGCGTCATGTTCGGAGAACTCCAGCGGCAGGGCAAGGCGGTCGCGGTGCTCGACTCAGCGATGGAGGCTGCCGTCGCCGTCGGGCTGGACCGGGAGTACGAGGGCACCTCGCGTATCGCCAGTACCGGGGAGGCGCTGCCGGCCTTGCGGTCCGCCCTGGCGCGGCACCGGGTCTGGGCGCGCTGACCGCCCCGGAGGGGTCAGGGCACGACCTCCAGCAGCTTGGCCTTGTCCACCGGGACCTCGCGGAGGATCAGGCGCGAGTTCACAGAGGCGACGTCGTACTCGGACTTGAGGACCTCGATCACCGACTCCAGCTCGGACGCCCCGGAGCAGACGATGTGGAGTTGGTAGTCGTACTCCCCTGTCAAGCGCAGGGCGCCGATGACCTGGGGCACCTTGGTGAGGGATTCGGCGAACTCGACCCGGGAGACGCCGTCGTGAAGTTTGATGTCGCTGAGGACGCCGAGCTCCATACCCAGGGCACGTTCGTCGATCACCACGGTGCTGCCCGTGATGACCCCGCTTTCACGCAGCCGTCTCATGCGGTCGGCCACGGTGTTCGGCGCCAGGCCGACCGCTTGGGACAGCTGCTGGTAGGACGCGCGTCCGTCCCGCGAGAGTTCTCCGATGATGGCTCGATCGATGCCGTCCAATGCCATGATTGAGAAATCCTCCCCGAAACTCGAAATTTGGTGAGATTCTCTCACCAACAGCTCTATTGCACTCGATGATCCGGCGTATAAATCGGGCCTTTGTTGCGTACCGTTCGGGCCATGGACCTCCTCTTCGTCAAGGTGGCACTCGCGCCGCTCATCATCCTGATCGCAACCCTGATCGCTCGCCGCCTGGGCCCGCGCGCGGGTGGCTTCTTCATCGGGCTGCCCACCACGGCTCTGCCGTTCATGCTGACGATGTACCTCATGCTGGGCCTGGAGTCCGCGGTGGTCACCGCCACCGGCGCAATCACCGGCCAGTTGACGTGCGCGCTCTTCTGCATTGCCTACCCCCGCACCGGGCCCCGCCTGGGAGCCTTGAGTTCAATGGTTGCCGCACTGGCGGTCGCCGCCGTCCTGGGGCTGGCCACCGTGGCGCTTGGGGCGCCCATGGTCGTGGCGGGGTTGGCCCTGGTGGTCATCCTGGCCGGACTGTTGACCTGGCCGGCGGTCACGGGGGAACTGACCCCGGCCCGGAATCGGCGGTGGGACCTCCCGCTGCGCATGGGAATGGCCTGCGTGACCGTGGTGACGGTGTCCTCCTTGCAGCCCTACCTGGGCACTGCACTCGCAGGCGCCGTGGCCTCCCTGCCCACGATCCTCATGGTCATGTGCCCAGCCGTCCACCACGCGGAAGGGGTGGGCAATGCCGTGGAACTGACCCGCGGAACCCTGACCTCCATTCCCGCCACAGTGGTGTACCTGGTGAGTTTCGTGCTTCTGGCTCCGCACGTCGGCATGTGGTGGGCACTGGCCGTGAGCCTGGTGGCCATCCCGATCACAACCGTGGCAGTCTCCCGCGGACCCGTGCTGCTCAGAGAAGTGGTCCGATTCCGCAGGCCCCTGACCACCAGCGGCACATCCGAGCCTGAACGCTCTCGCCCTGGACCGGTCCTGACCCAGAGATGATATGTATGCTTACTATCGTCACTTGCGTCTCAGAAAGGACCCACCGTGAGCAACCATCCAAATGCTCGTCACACGCCCCGAGATACCGGAGCAACTCGCGTGAACGACGAGTCGGACACCAAGGATGTTGTGGCCCAGAAGAGCAAGAACGAGGCCAACCAACTCAAGAATCAAGCCGCAGGATCCAGTGAGCGCGTTGCCGAAACAGCCAAGGACAAGGCCGGCAACGTCAAGGACGAGGCCGTCAACCAGGCCCAGGATCTCTTCGGTCAGCTGAAGGACGATGTGCAGGGCTACGTGGGCCCCCAGCAGGAGCGGGCAGCCTCCACCGCCCGGTCCGTCAGTGACGAGATCGGTGCCATCTCCCGTGGTGAGCAACCCCAGTCGAATTACGTGGGCGGCGCTCTCGGTGGCCTTTCCGGGTATGCGGACTCGTTCGCGTCGGCCCTGGAGAACAAGGACCCTCAGGAACTTCTGGGTGATGTCCGCCGTTTCGCCTCCCGTCGCCCCGGCACCTTCCTGGCCCTGGCCGCCGGCATCGGCCTCCTGGCAGGACGCGCCACCCGTGGTGCCAAGGACAGCGACGAGGTCCCCACCGACGCCCAAGGTGCCAAGGAATTCTTCGGCACCACGGAGTCCGACACCACGGAACAGGAGGGCAGGACCCGATGAGCCACCCACTTCCCCCGTCGGAGACCCAGGTCCGCGCGGAGCGTGAATCCCTGGGAGACATGTTCAAGTCTCTGAGCACCAACCTCACCACCTTGATCCACCAGGAGATCGCCCTGGCCAAGGCCGAGGTCACGCAAACGGCCAACAAGACCAAGGACTCCGCGAAGGTCATGGGCAAGGGTGCGGGGATGCTGGGCGGGGCCGGAGTTGCCGGCCACTTTGTCCTGCTGTTCCTGTCCCTCGCGATCATGTGGGCGCTGGGCAACGTCATGAACCTGGCGTTTGCGGCGCTGATCGTCGCCGCCCTCTGGGGCGTGATCGCCGGGATTCTGGCCATGCTCGGCAAGAAGAACCTGGACCGCGGCCAGAAGACGTTGCAGCAGGCCACCAGCGACCCCATGGCGCAAACACGTCAGACCGTCACCGAAATCCCTGACACCGTGAACCCGTCGAAGGAGACCCCATGAGCCAGCAGACCCCCGAAGAGATCCGTGCCGAGATCGAAGCCACGCGGTTGCGATTGGGCGCCGACGTCGACGCCGTGACCGAGAAGGTCACGCCCGAGAACGTGGTGGCGCGCCAGAAGGGCAAGGTGCGCGGCAAGTTCCAGAACGCCCGTGAGCGCGTCATGGGCTCCGCCGACGACGCCCGCTCCTCCACGGAGGACACGTTGGGCAACCTGCGGGATTCCGCGGGTGAGAAGGCCGACCAGGCGCGTCAGGCCATTGGCAACGCACCCGGTGCAGCCAAGGCCAAGACCCAGGGCAACCCGCTTGCTGCGGGTCTCATAGCCCTGGGGGCCGGCCTGCTCGTCGGCTCCTTGCTGCCCTCCAGCTCGAAGGAGCAGAGGCTGGTGGGCCAGGCCGCGGATCGCGTACAGCCCCACGCTCAGCAGGCAGCACAGTCGGTCAAGGGCGCGGCTCAGGACATCGCGCAGGACATGAAGCAGCCCGCACAAGAGGCCGCTCAGTCCGTCAAGGAAACCGCCCAGTCCGGCGCGCAGGACGTCAAGTCGCACGGGCAGCGGGAGGCCGGGAACCTGAGGGATTCGGCCCAGGACTCCGCCAAGTCGGTCAAGAACGAGGCACAGAACAACTGACCTCCGGAGAGGCCCCACATACCGGTAAAGGTTGCCCCGTTGCTCGTGAGCAACGGGGCAACCTTCGTCGTTCATGAGCCAGGTGTTCGGCGTTGACAGCAGGCGTAGCGTCGAGCCATGACTACCCCCTCGCAGCCGAACAGTCCTGAGCAACGGGCCACCACCGACGTCGTCGTGATCGGTGCAGGTCCCGTTGGGGAAAACGTGGCGCAGTACGCCGTGGAAGGCGGACTGTCCGCAACCCTGGTGGAGCACGAGTTGCTGGGCGGCGAGTGTTCCTACTACGCGTGCATCCCCAGCAAGGCCTTGCTCCGGCCGGCGGATGTTGTGGGAACCACGCGCGATCTGCCGGGGGCCACACGGTCCTCCGTGGACGTTGCCGACCTCCTCTCCCGCCGTGATGCGTGGGTCTCCCAGTACGACGACGCCGGACAGATCACCTGGGCGGAGAACGCGGGGATCACCGTGTTCCGGGGGCACGGGCACCTGGTCGGCGAGCGCCTGGTTGCCGTGGACAGCGATTCCGGGACCCGGATGGTGGAAGCCAGGCGTGCCGTGGTTCTGGCCACGGGTAGTTCGCCCGTGATCCCACCGGTGTTCCACGGTGTAGAGCCGTGGACATCGCGCGACGCCACCGGGGTTCAAGAGATTCCGGAGCGCCTGGTGATCGTGGGCGGCGGGGTTGTGGCCTGCGAGGCCGCCACGTGGATGACCGCATTGGGCTCGCGGGTGACCATGCTGGTCCGCGGTGATCGCCTGCTGTCCGGGTGGGAGGACTTCGCGGGACAAACCGTGGCCCAGTCCCTGGGGGACAGCGGTGTGGATGTGCGCTTCGGGGCTGAAGTGCACTCGACTTCGCGCCCCGATTCGGCCTCCACGGGGTTGGGACGGATCCACGGCGGCTCGGTGGCACTGTCCTTGAGCGACGGTTCCGCGCTGGAAGCCGACGAGGTCCTGGTGGCCACGGGTCGACGCCCCGCCCTGGAGTCCGTCGGTCTGGATGCCTTGGGGTTGGCCCCGGAGGACGTTCTGTCCGGCGAACTGCCCGGTTGGCTGCACACCGTCGGGGACGCCAGTGGTGCCGCTCCCCTGACGCACGTTGGCAAGTACCACGCCCGGGTTCTGGGAACCCGGTTGGCCGCCGAAGCGGGTGGCCGCGGTGATCGCCCTGCCCCGAAGGTGGTTCCGGTTCCGCAGGCCGTGTTCACGCAACCGCAGGCGGCTTCTGTGGGACGCACCGAACGGCAGGCACGTGGGGACGGGGTGGAGGTCGTGGTCTCCGAGGTGCCTTACAACGCAGCGGCCGGGACCGCGTTGCTCCGGGACACCGTGCAGGGTTCGGCCAAGATCGTGGTGGATCGCCAGACCGGAGCGTTGATCGGCGCCACTTTCGTGGGCCCCGATGCCTCGGAACAACTGCACGCTGCCACCGTGGCCGTCACGGGTGCCGTTCCCGTTCACGTGCTGCGGCACGCCATCCCGAGTTTCCCCACGGCTTCCGAACTGTGGCTGCAACTGCTGGAAGGGCTCCCCGCCGACCTGCGGTGACCTTGCGTGGTGGTTCATGATTTCGGGTGGGATGACAGTGCGTGACGGTGATTTGGTCGCGCTTTTCCACAGTTTGGTGCTGTGAGTTCCCTGACGGGCGGCCCGTTGCTTAGGGTCAAGGCACATTGACCCTGGTGAGACCTGACTCACACGCACAGGGGTTGTGTTGGTCCTGCCCAGGAGGCTTGCTTTGTCCCGTCGTTTCGCTGTGCTGAGTGTGTCCGCCGTCCTTCTTTTCTCGGGGGTCCTGACCGCGTGCAACAACGACGACGACCGAGGCGACCCGGCCCCCTCGGAAACAACCACCTCTGCCGCTGCGGCGTCATCGGCCCCTGCCCAGGACGAATACGTTCCGGCCTCCTCCGAGGGGCCCGCCAAGAACGTCCCCACACCCACCAAACCGGCCCTGGCCGACGAGGAATCCGTGGAAGGCGCCCAGGCGTTCCTCGACTACCTCTCGGATGCAAGGGCCTATGCGCAACAGACCGGGGACACCTCGCTGGCCCGCGAGGTCACCGCGGAAGAGTGCTACTCGTGCACGGAGCATTACGACAATCTGGACTCCCATTACGAGGCAGGTGGCTGGGCATCCGAAGGGTACGAGAAATTCACCATTCTCAGCGAAGACCTTCCCGTTGACTCGTATGGCCTCTACGCCCCTGAAATCAGCATCGAGGCTGACGACATCACAATCTGGGACGACAAGGGTCAAGTGGTCCAAGAAGCCCGTGGTGAGGACGGGAGCGAAGATCGCATCCTGGTTCACCTGGACTATCGGGAAGGCCAGTGGACCTACGTCACCACTGCTCCCCTGGGATCATCGTGAAACGCTCGGGCGCAGCCGGACTAGCCACCCTAATAGCTGTCGTTGTCTACGGCCTGCCACAGGCGTCGGCAGACGAGAAGGACGGTTTCTACTCCACCCCCTATAGCTACTCCAACAACCCAGTCACCAGCGCCCAAGCCGACGGCGGGTCCGTGGTGGTGCGGGGGTCGGACTCCCGGGGTGGGTCTCCGGGCTCTTCGGGATCTTCCGGCGGGTCGATGGAGATCGAAATCGCGGAGGAGGCAGTGGCTTCTGCGGAGTCGGCGGGCGGCGGGGAACCGTTGAGCCTTCTGGACTACGAGTCCTCGCTGGTGCAGTACACGACGACCGTGATGGATGAGGAACGGGAGAACTCCGGGGTTCGCGGCAAGTTGCCCGATGCCGGTTCCGGTCAGTACTCCGTGGTGGACACCTGTGCGGACGCGAAAGACCAGGAGGCCTGTCAGGACGAGGAGTCCTGCACCATGGCCGACGGCGGCACCGGGCAGAACTACTACGTCGAGTTCGCCGAGGGCCCCGGGAAGTCCGACACCCAGCGGGTGTCCCGCCCGTTGTGCCTGCCCGCCGGTGAGGTCCCCGACTCAGGGTCCATGCCCATCCCGGTGTTCACCGTCGAAGACCTGCAGCGCCTGGACATCGCTGCTGCGACCTCGGTGGTGGAACCCGCCCCGCACACGCTGGTCAACTACAACACCAATGTCTACGCGGAAGCCGAAGCTCAGGAGTTCACCACCACCCTGGCCGGATACCCCGTGACGGTGAGGGTCTACCCGATCGAATACACCTGGGACTACGGGGACGGAACCACCCTGGGCCCCACGCAGTTGACCGGGTACCCGCTGGACGAGAACGAATGGGACCTCGAGACGGACACCAGCCATCGTTACACGGAGACCGGGGACGTCCAGGTCGGCTTGTCCACCACTTTTGAAGGCGAGTATTCCGTGGCCGGCGGGCCCTGGCTCGCCGTCGACGGGACCTCCACGGTGGACAGCGCCCCGGTGGATGTGAGCGTGTGGCGGGCGAAGGTCCGCAACTACGCCGATGACTGCAACGAGAACCCTGCCGGAGCCGGCTGCTGACCGGCCCCGCGGGATTGTCTGCGGCGTAGGGTGTCACCGGCGGTGTCACGCCAGGTCAGCAAGTATCGACGTAGTTGGGGGTCATGATGTCCAGAGTCGTTGTCATCGGGGGCGGGTTCGCCGGAGTGTGGACTGCGGCGGGGGCCGTCCGCCTCGCTGAATCGGAGGGCACCGGAGAACCCGTACATGTCACGCTCGTCGCGCCGAATGACGACATGGTCATCCGCCCACGTCTCTACGAAGACAACCCGGAGACCATGCGAGTGGCTCTGGACCGCATCCTGGGGCCGATCGGCGTCGATCGGATCGCGGCCACAGTGACGGACATCGACACCGACGCCCACACCGTGACCGCGTTGGATCGGGAGGGACGCCACATCGAACTGCCCTACGACCGCCTGGTCATGGCTGCCGGCAGCTCCCTGGTCCGCCCCCAGATTCCCGGGGCAGAGCACCTGTTCGACGTCGACACCATGCCTTCCGCGGCTCGTCTGCACTCCCACATCAACCGCCTGGACACGTTCCAGGGGCACCCGGGCCAGTTCACGGCCGTCGTCGTCGGTGGAGGGTTCACGGGTCTGGAAGTGGCCACGGAACTCCCGTCACGTTTGAAGCGTGTTGCGGGTGGCCAGCCCGTGCGCGTGATTCTGGTCGACCGTGCCGAAGAGCTGGCGGCACCCTTGGGCGAGGGCCCGCGACCCACCATTGCCGCAGCACTCGAGCGGCACGGCGTGGAGGTGCGTCAGGCGGCCTCCGTGGAATCGGTGACGGCCGACGGCGTCGTACTGACCGACGGCGAGGCCATTCCTGCCGCCACAGTCATCTGGACGGCGGGCATGAAGGCCAGCGCCCTCACGGAGCAGATCCCCGCCGAGAAGGACCGGCTGGGGCGCCTGTCCGTGGACCGGAACCTGAAGGTGGTGGGCGTCCCGGACGTGTACGCCACGGGTGACTGTGCAGAGGCCCAGGCCGACCCTGACCACCTTGCCATGCAGGCCTGCCAGCACGCCGTGCCGCTCGGCAAGCACGCCGGGTACAACGTGGCAGCGGATCTCCTGGGGCTCGAGCCCGTGGAGTTCGCCCCGGATCAGTACGTGACGTGCTTGGACCTCGGCCCCGGAGACGCCGTGTTCACCACGGGATGGGACCGTCAGGTGCAGATGACCGGGCAGGAGGCCAAGACCCTCAAGTCACAGATCAACACCGAGTGGATCTATCCGCCCGTGGACGACCGTGCGGCCATCCTGGACCTCGCGGATCACCGGCGCACCTGGCCGATCGACTGACCCGATTCTGGACGGCAGAGGGCGGCGGGCAGGGCGTCAGTCGCCGAATGCCTCCAACAACGCGGCGGCGGATTCCTTGCCCAGCTGGTTGGCGGCCAAGGGGCTGTCCCCCGTCAGTAGGTTGCGGTCACGGGTGGTCGCCCCGGACATGTCCGAGTTGGTGACCTCGATGCCGGCCTCCTGCAACGCCTCGCCCAAGGCCCACGGCATCTTGCCGGGCAGGTATCCGATCTCCACGTTGGGCCCGAAGTCCAGGGCGTCCGGGAACGCCACGATCTTGTACCCGGCGAACGGGTTGGAGTCACCACCAAGACCCGCAGCCAACAGTCCCGCAGGGCCGTGGCACAGGCTGATGACCAGGCGGTCGTTGGCCAGGAAGAACTCCAAGGCCTTGCCCAGTTCCGGGCTGGCGGGAAGGCCGTTCATGGCCCCGTGACCGCCGGGGATGAAGATGGCAGCGTAGTCGTCCAGCCCGCTGTCCAGCAGGTCGGCCAGCTTCTTGGGCGACTTGAAGCTCTCTTGGGTGAGCTGCCAGGCGGCTTTGACGGCGTCGTCGTCGTGAGGGAAGGCCCACCACTCGAACTTGCCGGGTCCGCCGCTGACCGTGGCGACATCGATGCCGTAGCCCGCTTCCGCGATGTGGTGCAGGGGCAACAGGGTCTCCACGGGGTGGTTGCCGGTGGAGAAGAACGTGCCGTTCTGCATGAGCATGTACCGCTCGTCCGTGGCCACCACCAGCACCTTCCAGCGGCCGCCGTCGTACTTCTGGTCAGTGCCCAGGCCGTCGAAGTCCGTGCGACTGGCGGTGTACTGGGACAGCGAATACGGCGAGGGGAAGAACGCGTTGTCCTCAGCCTGGTCGGCGGTGGGGGTGCGGTCCTGGTTCTGGTCCATCACGGATCCTTTCGACGGCTTGCTGCGGCTGCGCTGTTCAGGTCGACAGCGAGCTTTTCCTCCACGGTACGTCCGGGAACCCAGTGCGCTGCCGAATTCCTGTACCCGCGAACAGCCCCGAGCAACGGATGACAGAACGGGGAAGGGGGGAACCCCGCTCCCCCCGTCCCCCTCCCCCCCCCCGGACCCCTTACGGCCCCCCCCCCCCCCGGGGCGCCGGGGGGGCC
>NZ_JAAOZS010000005.1:40569-120051 GCF_011602805.1 Kocuria sp. JC486
AGCAACGGATGACAGAACGGCGACGGCGGAACTCACGTTCCGCCGTCGCCGTTCCCCCTGGCAGTACCGTTACGGCACCACCACGGCGCGGCCGCGTAGCGAGCCTTCGTGCATGCGTTCGTAGGCCTTGAAGCCCTGGTCCAGCGGGAAGGTCTCGGTCTCCACGTGGATCTTGCCGCGGCGGGCCAGGTCAACGACTTCGGCCAGCTCCTGGCGGTAGCCCCAGTACGGCGCACGCACCACGGTTTCGTACGGCAGGGTGAAGATTCCCACCGGAAGGGCTCCGTTGCCCACGCCGACGATCACGATCTCCGATTCCGTGTGCACGCACTTTCCGGCCGTCTCCACGGTCGGCTGGATGCCCACAAAGTCGAACACGACGTCGGCCATTGCGCCGCCGGTGATCTTGCGGATCTCCTCGGGGGCGTTCTCGTCCGAGAGGGCCGTGTAGTCCGCCCCCATCTCGCGGGCGAAGGCGAGCTTCTCCTCGTTGACGTCCAGCGTGATGACGGACGCGCCGGTCATGACCTTGAGCAGCTGAATCGCCATGTGCCCCAGGCCGCCCGCGCCGATGGTGACCACCCACGAAGCCCCGGACAGGCGCGGCATGACGGCCTTGATCGCGTGGTACGGGGTGAGACCGGCGTCGGTGAGCGCCACGGCGGCCACGGGGTCCAGGTCACCGATCGGGACCAGGTGCCGCGGCGACTTCACGATCATGTACTCCGCCATGGACCCCGGGCTGCCGAGCCCCGGGGGCGCGATGCCGAGTTCCGCCGCGTGCGGGCAGTACTGCTCGTGGCCCTCCTGGCACTTCTTGCACGTGCCGCAGCCCCAGGGGCCGTAGACGGCGACGGCGTCGCCCACCTTCACGCCGGTGGCACCCTCGCCGAGCGCCTCAACGCCCCCCACACCCTCGTGGCCGAGGGTGAGCGGCAGGCCGTAGATGTACTGGTCTTCCGGCAGGGACATGATGAATTCGTCCGAGTGGCAGGCACCCGCGGCGGTGACCTTGAGCAGGACCTCACCCGGTGCGGGCGTGGGCTTGTCGATCTCCACCACCTGCGGAGGTTTGCCGATCTCCAGGTACTGCAGGGCGCGCATCTCGTCCTCCTTGACGGTTCACTCGATGGTGATTCCAGGATATTCCTGGGGCCGTCCGGCGCGGTTTAGATGCGGCAATCTGACGGCCCCGATGGCAACCGCTCAGGTCAGCAGCGCGTCATACCCCTGCCGGTAGGTCGGGTAGCGGAGAGTGCCCACGAGTTCCTGCATCCGGGTGCTGTCCAGGGCCTTGCCTTGCGGTCCTCCGGGTTTGTCCGGCGGGACGGGGACGTTGAGCTTCTTGGCGACATAGGCGGCCACCTCGCCCATGGGTGCGGGTTCGGTGTCCACGGCGTGCAGCAACGACGGCGGCCGGTCGGCTTCCAGAACTCGCTCCAGAACCGTCACCAGGTCGTCCCGGTGGATGCGGTTGGTGATCTTGCGGTGGTTCATGGGCTCACCGTTGCGCACCCGGCCGATGAACGATCCGCGGCCGGGCCCGTAGATCCCGGCCGGGCGGACGATGCTCAGGTTGGGGAACAGGTCCTTGGCAATGTGTTCAGCTTCCAGGAGGACCTGGGCGGTGGGCCTTTCGGGGCTGGGTACCGCGTCTTCCGTGAGGGTCTGTCCGTCCGGGTCACCGAGTACTGCGGTGCTCGAGACCAGGAGCACACGCTGCGGGTCACTGCCGCCTCTATCCAGGGCGCTGCGCAGGCCGTGAAGTGCGCCGATGTACGTACGGCGGTATTCATCGACCTCCCGGACCCCCGCCGTTAACGTGATGACGACGGCGTCCGCGGGCGGGAGTGCTTGATCCCCTGGTTCGGTGAGATCCATGGCGATAGGCGTCATGGATTGCGGGAGCTTGTCCGCGGAGCGGCGGATACCGGTGGCGGTCCAGCCCTTCCGGGCCATCCGGAGGCCAAGTTCTGTGCCGAGGTCGCCGCAGCCGGCGAGTAAAAGGTGATGGTGGGTCATGGCGTCCTGAAACAAGAATCTAGTGACGAGTAGCAGTCTTCAAAACTTTAAGAACCTCCAACGCCATTCGTCGATTCATTATGCATTGTCAATTGTAGATATTTTTCGATCTCATATTGATTTCTTGCAATTCTTCTATCTACCGCCCTTGCCCTATCCATCACCCTGCTCCGAGCGTTAGATTCACCCCGCTGGTGAACCAGCGAAACTATCGGGGCCGTGGCCACCTGAACTCCAAGAAGCGCCGCCCAATACCACCCAAGAACAAATACATAGTAAACTAGAATCACAACCAGGATAGTACCTAAACAAACAAGTAGCACCATACTCATGGAGTCATCAACGAATCTACTAGCTTTTGTGCGACTCGTTGGCAATCCAATCGTATTAAGATATCGCGACGCTCCCGCCCAAATCAAGAACAGTAACTCAAAGAGTCCAACAAGTACGATTTTTGGCACAAGATTTCCGCCCGGTGTGAATATGGGAACGATAGGAATACCGACATAAATTAAGAAAAGTGCAATTGACGCGCCCCTGTGGAGAATTACCCTGGACAGCCACCGGCGCCACCGCGTAGGAGGGTCCCATCGCGCCACGAACGCCTGCCTGCTCTCCCGCAGGCGTTGGCGCGCCAATTCCCACTCACGCCAATCAGCAGCTACGCCCGCCGCCGCAGTTCCCCTCATCTGCATAAGCACGATAGCAACCCAGAGTATAAACATGAAAGTCATAGTGGGAAAGATCCCACTTTCATGGGCCCTAGAGTGCAGAGCGCTAAGTATGGAATAGTGAGCCTCCAAAACAAGACAATATCCAGATATGAACGACAAGGCCAGACCTAAGTTGGCCTGAAGTAGGTGCAAGGCCCAGCGGTTTCCCTCCTGCCAAGGATCGTAATTGAAGTACCTTGATTCTTGGAGTGACGTCACAACGACAAGCGAGACTTGAATTCCGAGTGCAGACAGGAGTATCGATATAGCACCTGAGGTTTCTAGGGGTGAATAGATTATCAATCTATACATTGAGATAGTTTCAAAGTTTGACCACCCTTGCCAACTCGATGCCCCACCTGCGATATACGCCGCCACTCCATGAACAATCAGACAGATCAATAGAACGCCGACGCCGTACCCAATTGAGCGGGTTCCACCTAGAGTTTCACCTTGCTCATCATTAAGCGACTTTATTGCTTCCTGAATTTCTCGACGCTCCCAGGGCGGTGGAGTGTCAGTATCATCCCGTCTACCGGGCGTGGCCAGCAGGTGCCGTTCAATCCCGGCTGAAATCCCACGTTCGTACTTTGGGCGATCATCGCTTCTTGATTGCCTATTCACCATTTAAAATCATCCCTAACCCGCAGTCCCCCGCTCGCGTAGGGTGTCGTACAGCCCAAAGTCCATGAGCATGTCCACGAGCCGTCGGGAGTCCATCTTGCGGAAGTAGTCCACCAGCTCCGCGCTGGCTTCCTCTTGGCGCCACACTGCGTCCTCAGCCATGCGGATCACGGTCGGTGAGTAGCGGAACTCCACGGAGCTGTTGTGCTTGGCCTGGAGCGCCAACTGCTCCTCGCCTGCCATCTCGCCAATCAGCTGCCCAATGCCGTCGATCTTGTACTGGTCATCCACCGCCAGGTCACCCAGATACTTGTTGACCTTCTCGATCACGTCGGCGAAGCCAGCGCGTTGCGCTTCATGAGACCGCTTCATCCCGGCCTCCGTGAGACCCACCAGGCCAGCCGCACCATCGGAGACCAGCTGCATCTCGTGCTGCTCCAGAGACTTGGTCAGGCGGTAGTGCGTCAGCACTACGTCAGAGACGTCCACGTTGGGTGCTTCGGCGTCGTCGTCACGGAAGTCGCGGAGCTTACGGGCCAGGAGGTCCGCAAAGACTGACAGCTTCAGGAAACGCGGATCACCAAAGTGGAGGATCTGGGAGAAGAAGGCGTAGGCCTTCACGTAGTCGCGCAGGTTGCCACGGAACTCGTCGAGGACCTCCAGATCAGCGGCATCGGATGCGTAGACGGCCTCCTTCCAGCGGTACCCAAACCGCTCCACAGCAGGCTCCAAGAACCCCGACAGTCGCGTATTGCGCCCACTGGTCGAGTTCCACTCACGCCACACCGAGTCCACCTCAGCCTCCGTGAAGATGTTCTGAGCCAGCAACTTGTCCATCAGACGCATCACCAGGTCAGGGTCGGACTCCTTCTCCACCCTGGCATCCTCGTAGTACTCCTGGAACGCGGCTTCAATTTGTTCGGCGTCGTTCACAAAGTCCAGGACGTAGGTGTCCGTCTTGCCCTGCTTCACGCGATTCAATCGGGACAACGTCTGGACCGCGGAGATCCCGGACAGCTTCTTGTCCACGTACATCGCCACCAGGAGGGGCTGGTCGAACCCGGTTTGGAACTTATTGGCCACCACCAGGATGTTCTGATCGTCCTGGCCAAAGACCTTGGCCAGATCGCGCCCATGCAAGTCCGGATTCATGGAGGCTTCCGTGACCTTGGGGACCTCACCGCCAGGTAGGGCCTCAATATCCGGGTCCGGAACCTCGCCGGAAAAGGCCACCAACGTCTTGAGCGGGTAGTTCCCCTCCTCAATGGCCTTCTCAAACGCCCGCTGATACTTGATGGCCTGAGCCCGCGACGAGGTCACCACCATCGCCTTCGCCTGCCCACCCAAGTGCTGCTGGACGGTCCCCCGGTAGTGATCCAGAATCACCGATACCTTGGTCGACACGTTGGTCGGGTGCAGCTCCACAAAGTTGATGAGCGTGCGCGTGCCCTTGCGGATGTCGACCTCAACCTCGGCCCCGCCGTCGTCGACCTTCTGGCCGATGCGTGCCGCCATGTCGTAGGTCGTGTAATTACGCAGCACATCCAGGATGAAGCCTTCCTCAATGGCCTGCTTCATCGGGTACAGGTCGAACGGCTCCGGCTGCCCGCTGGCACCCGGCCGACCGAACAGCTGCAACGTCTTCTCCTTGGGCGTCGCCGTGAACGCCAAGAAGCTGATGCGTCCGTCCTCGTCCACGGTGGAGGCCATTTCGTTCAGCGCATCCTGATCCTCGTCCGGCGTTAGGTCCTCCGCCTCCACCGACGACGCGGGCTCAGCCAGGTACAACAACTTCTTCAACGCCTTAGAGGACTCACCTGACTGGGATGAATGCGCCTCATCGGCAATCACCGCAAAGCGCTTGCCCGCCAACTCACCGTTAGATTCGCGCATCTTCTCCAGCGCGTATGGGAACGTCTGCAGCGTGACACCGATGATCGGCACACCGCTGGCCAAAGCGTCCGTGAGTTGCTGTGCCTTGGATCCCTCACCACCGCGGGTGATTGCATGGAACGTCCCCGTGCGAGTCACCAGCTGGTCCACTGCGTCCTGCAACTGCTGATCCAGCACCTGCCGGTCAGCAATGACCACCACGGTGTCAAAGACCTTCTGGCCGTCCTCCATGTGGAGTGACGCCAGGCGGTGAGCAATCCACGCAATCGAATCCGTCTTCCCCGACCCCGCCGAGTGCTGGATCAAGTACTTGTTGCCCGGCCCGTTCTCGCGTGCATCCGCCGTCATGCGGTTGACCACACGCCACTGGTGATAGCGCGGGAACCGAGTGGAAGCCGTGGTCTTGTCCCGCCCGGTGGTGGGGTCCACCTTCTTCTCGTGCTTGACGTAGACGAACTTGGTCAGCACCGTCAGCCAGGCATCCCGGTCCAGGAGGTCTTCCCAAAAGTACGACGACGCCGTCCCGCCCTCCACCGGCGGATTTCCCTTCCCGTTCTCATGCCCCTTGTTGAAAGGAAGGAAAAACGTACTCTCTCCTGCCAACTTGGTGGTCATGGCCACCTCTTGGTTGCTCACCGCAAAGTGGACCAACGCACCACGGAATTCCGTGAGCAGAGGTTCACCCTTGGGCACTCGGTCCCGGCGGTACTGCCGCTTGGCATCCTCCAGTCCCTGAGTGAAATCGGTCTTGAGTTCCACAGTGGCCATCGGAAGCCCGTTGAGGAACAGCACCAGATCGATCCGGTCGGCCTTCTTGGTGGAATAGACCACCTCCTGCACCACACGCAGGCGGTTCTTTCTGTACTTCACGACAACGTTCGGATTCAGCCCATCCTGGGGCGGAAACCCCGCCATGTCGAAGGGACGTCGGGCACCCGGAACGCTGAAGCCCTTCCGGAGCATGTTGAGGGTGCCGCCCCCGTCTGATTCGCGGGCAGACAGACGAGACACCACCCGGTCCAGGATTCGACGCCGCCCCTTGTCCTGCTGCGCTTCCGTGCCTTGGGGTGGGACGATCCGCGCGTAATCCTCCGGTGAAGAATCTTCCAACCAGCCCAGAAGGTCCTCCGGGTAGAGGGCACGTTCCTTGTCGTACCCCTGCGAGTTCGGCGAATGCAGCCACCCGTGCTGCTCCAAGTACTCGGCAATCTCGTGCTGGAAGGACTTCTCCTGGTGGACGGCGCTCATGATGACGTGTGCACTCCTTGGGCGATGTCGTCTTCCAACTGCTCAGCGGCAGGCTTCCGCTTGGCTGTCACATCAATCTGGCCCGTCACGGCGGCCGAGATCAACGCCGCGCGTCGTTCCTTGGCGAGGGCGACCACATTTCGACTGAAGTTTCTCAGCTCGCTGCTGTCGTCCAGCTGACCTCGAACTTGCTCCAGACGAAGGCGCTGCTCCACATAAGGAACCCAGGGGATGGGAACCGCCGCGAGTTTTTCTGCAGTCAGATGAGGAATTGTCGCCTGGTTCGTCATGATGGCGAGATCACCCCGTTCGAGCAGACCCCGCAGAATTAGATGAATAAACCACGGCTCCATCTCCGCTTGGTTCATTCGAATTCGATTTATGGAGTTTTGGAAACCCCATCCATTCATGTCACTCTCGATGACTGCACTGCGGCCGAACCCGGCACCACCCTCGACCACAACGACATCCCCCCGGGAGATACTCAGCAAGGATGCCTCGGACGGCGAGAATGGCATTTTCTTCACATCATCTTCAAAAACCAGCAGACCGCCAGGTTGAACGTGCGCTGCCCGCAGGTATGGCATCAACAAAGAGTCTGCCCCCAGTTGCTGCGTCCAGTCACCTGTAGGAATCATTTTCCCGAGAGTTACTGAAGCCAATCTCCTCAATGGAATAGTACGTTCAGCACAGTGTCCGAGCCGCGAGATTACAGCCTGATCTCGTTCAACTGTAAGTTCTTGAAATCTCACCTGATCCCGCACAAGGGCGTCAATCTCGGCGGTTTCATGGTCGAGGAAGTCCGCGATCGCTCGCTGCTCAGCAGCATTTGGCACAGGCAGGCGTATGGACTTCATTTCAGACCATCTTGTTGACCAGAGATCGGCAACTATTCCTGATCCATAGCGGTAGAACTCCTCCTGAAACGGAACACTACGCATGACATGATGCGCATACCGCGCGTCGATGCTCCTGGGCATCAGAACGGTGCTGATAACGGAGACGGACCCGCGTCGCGGCGCGACACCCGCAGACCCCTTACGATCAGATCGACTATTGATCACAATATCGCCAGGTTTGACGAGTTTCTTAGGCGCACCATCCACAGATAGAGCAACTTGATCAAGTTGCTCTACAACTCCCGCCTTGGTTACGGACAAAGGCGCGTCCAGCAAGCTAGTCGTTGACGTATTCCTCAACTCGAATAACTGACCGATTCGCTCAAATGCCCAACCTTGGGGCAAGGAATCAGGCCATGCACTCCCAATTTTCACCAGCATCACGCCTTCACCTGCCCCAGGCGGGCGCGGATGCGGCCGAGGACTTCGTCAAGGTCGCGGTCGATCTCTTCCAGCGGGCGAGGTGGGACGTATTTGTAGAAGTGCCGGGTGAAGGGGATCTCGGCGCCTTCCTTGGTCTTGGATTCGTCGATCCAGGCATCGGGCACGAAAGGCTTGACCTCACGTTCCAGGTATTCGTGGATGTCCTGGTCCCACGGCACGTTCTCCGTATCCCGCAGGGCGGTGTTCGGTTCGGGTTTGCCGGCTTTGGTGACGGGTTCGCCGTCGTCGTCGTGTTCGCCAAGCTCGGAGACCAAGGCATGGACCAAGGCCGACTTCAGCGCCAGGTTCTGCTCATTGAGGACGTTCATCAACTCGGCTTGGAACCGCTGGCGGTTGGTGGAGACCAGGCCGTCGTCGTTCTTGGCGGAGGTGAGGGCGGTGCGGAGGCGGGAGCGGTCGTCGTCGTTGAGCTTGGTGACTGCCTTGAGCGCAAGGGCGCGCTCCACGCGTTCCGGGGTGAATGCGTAGTTGAGCTTGAGTGGGCGCTCGACGGTGATGGTGCGGTAGAAGAATTCCTCGACGGTAAAGATCTTGGAGTGCTCGGAATCGGCAGTGTCGAAGTCGTGGAAGACGTTGGCGATCCGCTTGATGTCCTGCGGCCCCAGCTCCTTGCGTTTGGAGCCCACGGACTTGCGCATCTTGCGGAACATCTGGGTGGCGTCGATCAGCTGGACCTTACGTTTACGTTCCGGGTCCTTCTGCTTGTTGAGCACCCAGATGTAGGTGCTGATGCCGGTGTTGTAGAACATGTCCGTGGGCAGGCCGATGATGGCCTCCAAGTAATCGTTATCCAGCACCCACTTGCGGATATTGGACTCACCGGAGCCGGCACCGCCGGTGAACAGCGGGGAGCCGTTGAGAACGATCGCGCCGCGCCCCGCCTTCTGGTCACCCTTGGGGTCCTGCAGCTTGGAGATCAGGTGCATCAGGAACAGCAGTGAGCCATCTGAGACGCGGGGAAGACCTGGGCCGAAGCGGCCCGCGTGGCCCATGACCTGGTGTTCACGGTCCACGGAGACCTTCTCCTTCTTCCAATCCACACCGAACGGCGGGTTGGAGAGACCGTAGTGGAACTGGCGGTCATCAAAGGCGGGGTTGGTCAGCGTGTTTCCGTGGACGATGTTCTCAATCGGCTGGCCCTTGACCACCATGTCCGCCTTGCAGATGGCATAGGAGGCGGCATTGATCTCTTGACCAAGGAGTTCGACGGCGGCGTGCTCGTTGTAGGCCGTGATCTTGTCGGCGGCGGTGGACAGCATGCCGCCGGTACCTGCGGTGGGGTCGTAGACCGAGCGGGTGATGCCGGGGGTGGAGAGGTCCTCTTCATTGGTGAGAAGGAGAGTGACCATTAGGTCCACCACCTCGCGCGGAGTGAAGTGCTCACCGGCCGTTTCGTTAGAGGCTTCCGCGAACTTGCGGATCAGCTCTTCAAAGATGTGGCCCATCTGTTCATTGGAGACGTTGTCCGGGTGGAGGTTGGCCTTGGCGAAATGCTGAAGGATCTGAAGAAGGAGATCGTTGGCGCCGAGCAGCGCCACGGTTTCCTCGAACTTGTACTTGTCGAAGATCTCACGGACGTTGGGCGAGAAGGCCAGCACGTAGTCCCGGAGATTCTGCTCCAGGTTGTCCGGATCCCCCTGCAGGGTCTTGAGGCTGTGCTGGGAGACGTTGAAGAAGTCGTACTCATGGCCCGAGCGGGCGCGCAGCATCGGGGCGCTCGGCACGGAATCACCAGGGCTCTTGGCGATGGCCTGAAGGACCGCGTCCTTGGTGGGTGCCAACACGGCGTCCAGGCGAGCGAGCACCGTGAACGGGAGGATGATGTCCCCGTACTCGTGCTGCTTGTAGGTGCCGCGGAGCAGATCGGCGGCGGACCAGATGAAGGATGCGTGGTTGAACACGGTGGGGGTGCCTGCCTTGGGTTGAGTGCTGCGGCAAGCGCTGCTTGCGCGCTGTCCGGAGGCTGTTGAGTGGGCTGCAGTCGTGCGGTTCATCGTAAGCAGACAGTGGTGCGCTGGAGTGCCAGTTCCCGAGTAGAGGCCAAACCTGTCGGCCCTATCTCGAGCTGGAGTCCGTACACCACAACGTCTGATCCTCCCACCCATCTGGGAATCCCATCTCGGCCTCAGTTCGCCCAGGGATACTCCGGAGGTCTTGGCGAATCAGACTGGAGACCTTGACTGACCACTTGGACCCCGGCGACAGCACGCGTAACGCAAACGCGATCATGCATAGTGCTCCGTAGAGACGTTCGCTCTGCCCGTCTGGGAGAGTTTCCAGTCCCGGTAGGGGTTGGAAAGCCGCCGTGCTGGCCGGAGGGAATGTTTGATTCCACAGGCGTCCATGATGGGCCGCTGTATTTCTCACCACGGTCAACTGCTCGAGCCATCGAGCAAACGGGTGGGCCTTGAGCGCCTTAGAGCGCTGCCGCTTGCTCAGCGTGGACGGATCCAACCGGATACCAAGAGCCTCCGCTACTGCGTACTGGCCAGCGGTTGGCATGGCATCGTACAACTTGGAGACATCGGCAAAGTCCAACACCTCCACAAGGACCCATATGGGGACCTTTCCGCCGTACTCCTGCTCGTGGTGCTTGACGAACTCCGAATGCCGTCGTGCCCGCCTGAGCCGCCGCTCCGCAGTCTGCAACCACGTTGCGTGATCAAAACTCGGCCGGAATAATGCGGAGTTTTCATGTGCCAGCGGGTCCCGTCTGCCCAGATGGTGACTCACGGTGCTGCGTGTAGCCACCTCCAACCGTTCCAACCCATCCAAGACCAGGGAGCGGAGCTTCCGATCGAACTCGTACAGGGCTGTGACCGAATCAAAAGACGTTCCAGACTCGAACGTGTCGCTTCGACGCGAAGTATCACTACGAGTTCCTGGGAGTAGCCGCCTATAGGGGTAGTAGTACCCGCTCAGGCGGTAGTAGTTCACTGCCGTGAGCCAACGCTGCGCATCGGAATGCACAGGCACGGACATCCCCCGGAATCGAAGCTTGTTGATCTGCTCGTCGATCTCCAGGAAGTCCTTGATGGGCTTTGGCATAGTCCAACGATGCCACAAAGAGATCCAGCCCACACCGGATGAATCCGGGCGGGCTGAACGATTGGCTTGACACTAGCATGCCTACGGCGCGCGTAGGCAACATTGCGTGACGTATCACCCCAGGCCGTCGGCCGACCATCACTCAACTTGGGTAACGGACGATCAACACATCCCCCAGGACCACAGCAAGACCCCAGCAGCAGTCACACATGCCCCCTAAGCCCGCCCACCCTGCGACAGCCCAGGATCCTCGTCCATCGGCACGAACACGCAGAATGGATGCCCCGACGGGTCCGCGTAGATGTAGATCTGTTCGTCCGGTTCATCGGTCTCAGTCGCCAACACTTCGGCGCCCAAGCCCACGGCTCTCTGGTGGAAGGCCTCAAGCTCCTCGCCGGATGACACCACAAAGTCCAAATGCACCTGCTGAGGTCGCTTCGGATCGGGCCACTGCGCACGTTCCAGGTGATCCACGCATTCGAAGGAGACTCGCACGCCGGAGGGTCCTTGGAGCGTGCACCAGTTTTCCGCGTCGGCCGTGGTCAGGTCCGTGACGTACTCCCACCCGAACAGCTGGTGGTAGAACTCCGCGAGCCCCAGAGCATCCTCGGTGTCCAGAACAACAGCTCGCAATTGCGGTTGGACCGGTGCGCCCATGGCTCCTCCTCAGGTCATCGTCACGTCAGGCTACACACCTGCAAACCAACGAGAACCCCTCGCGCCCTCCCCGGCACCACCCATACAGTAAGCAGCATGACTAATACTGACGATCAGCAGTCCACCACCGATCCCGCCGAGGTCAAGAAGGTTCACGACCTCATGGAAAGCACCGACATCGCCATGCTGACCACCGCGGACTCCGCGTCCGGTGACGGCCGCCTGGTCAGCCGCCCGCTCTCCACGCAGGTGGCCGAGGACGGTGACGTCCTCTTCCTGGTCCGCTCCTCCAGCTCCGTGGCGGCGGACGTCCGCGCCAACCCCAACGTGAACGTCGCCTACGCGTCCAACAAGGCGTGGGTTTCGCTCTCCGGGGCAGCCACCGTGGTGCACGACCGGGACCTGGTCGCGACCCTCTGGTCCAAGGGCGCAGGCATGTTCATGGAGGGTGGCCCGGAGAATCAGGACAACGTGGTCCTCAAGGTCAACGGGGACACCGCCACGTACTGGGGCGGCAAGTCCCTGGCCGGGACCGCGGTGAAGACCATCAGCGCCCTCCGCAACAAGAACGACGATGGCGACCAGGGCGGCCCCACCACTGTCGACCTTCCCTGACACCACGCCCGATCAGTTGGAAGTCCCCGCGCGTGAACGGTGCGCGCGGGGACTCCTGCGTTCCACTGCATCGCCGACACTCACCCGACCAGACTGCAACACCCGACACCCGTACCCCAGCAGGACCCCCGGACGCAGGTCACCCAGCAGGGACGCGTCCTGCGAACCGGTCACCAGGTCGTGGTTGACGATCACGCACCGCTCGAGTTCCCGCTCCACTTCCAACAGCACATCCCCCAGAGACAGCTGCGCGCCAGGAGCCAGCCTCAATAGATCCGCCCGGTCATCCACCACCACGTTGGCGCGGTACCGCCCCACGTCGCCGGGAAGCCCGTCCAGTTCCGAACGCAACAGCACGCTCACCGGGGAGGACCACAGGAAGCTGCCCGGCCCGGGAGCCTGGGCCAGATACAAACGCTGACCGGCAGCTTCGGAAATCCGGTCCGCCAACCGACCGCCGAACACGCGAGCACGCACCGGCCGCGAGTAGTAGCGAACAGTCTGCGACTCACCATCGAACAGCGCGTCGCCCTCCGTGGGCAGATCGACCGCCGAAGCAGACAGCCCCACCATCTCCGGAAAGTCCGTGGCCTTGATGCACCGCAGATCAGGGGTGACCGGGGACCAGTGGCGGTCACCGACCACGCCGTCGTGCGTGACCTGCACGGTGTCAGCCAGAGTCCAGGACAGGCCCTTGACCAGGGCGAACCCCAGCTGCTCGACCCGCGGCGTCATTCGGGCCTGGGGAGCGTCACGGTCTCCCCGTACGTCACGTAGCGGGATCCGCTCAGGCGACCCAGCGGATCCACGACGTCCTCACGCGGCCGGTCGCCATCCAGCGCAGCCTCGTCCACGACGGCGGCCACCACCCGCCCCATCACCACGAATGAGTTGCCCACGGGAATCACGTCGTGCACCACGCACTCCAACGCGGCCGGGGCCTCGGCAACTCGGGGCGGGCGAACGTGCACAGAGGGCTCGGGTGTGAGTCCCGCCAGGTCGAACTCGTCGACGTCGGGACCCACCGTGGTCGCCGTCGTGTTCATCTCTTCCAACAGCGAGCGCGAGGCGAGGTTGACCACGAACTCGCCCGTGGCCTCCACGTTCCGCAGCGAATCCTTGCGGCCCACGGAGGTGAACTGCACCACCGGGGGATCGGCAGAGGCCACGGTGAAGAAGGAATGCGGCGCCAGATTCAGAACCCCGCGCTCATCCAGCGTGCTGACCCAGGCGATCGGCCGCGGGATGACCAGCCCGGTCAGCAACCGATAGGGCGCCCGGCCTTCCAGCTCGGACATGGTGAAGGTGCGGTAGGCCATGCGGCGAGTGTATCGACGGGACCTCCACCTGGCCTTCGGCCGCGAGTCAGGCACCCTTCGACGGCGCCGCGATCAGCTCGTCGCGCATGTCGTCCACCGTCCCTCGGATGGCGTCCAGCACCGCGTGAACCGCAGGGCGGCGCATCAAGTCCGGGCGGGACACCACCCAGTAGGAAACGGGGAAGGTCAGGTCGTCCGGGAACAGGCGGACCAGTCCCCCGGCACGTTCGGCCATGTAGCAGGGCAGCAGACCGATCCCGGCACCGGCCCGCGTGAGTTCCACGTGAACCATGGACGACGTCGCACCCACCGACTGCCGCATCCGCGGAAGGTGGCGCACGGGGTTGGTGAGCTCGGGGACGTCCTGCATCGACTCCACGAAGTACACCAGCGGGTGCTCCTGGACCTGCTCCGGTTCCGTGACGGCCTGGTGCGTCCCCAGGTACGACGGCGCCGCGTACAGGCCCAGGGAGTAGGCGGCCAGGTGGAATGCCTCGTTCCTGGAGACCTCCGGGCGGCCCACCACCACCTCGAAATCAATGCCCACCAGGTTGGCCCGGGCGCGCCTGGCCGCGTTGATCATCTCCAGCCGCACCAACGGGTGGGTCTCACCCAGACGCCGCATGGCCTCGCCGATGACCAGGCCTCCGAATCCTTCGGGCACCAGAGCACGGACCACGCCGCGAACCGATCCACCCTGGCCACCCACGCCCGACGTCAGGGATCCCAGGGTGTGTTCGATGTCCTCCGCCGCGGCGATGAACTCGCGGCCGAGTTCGGTGGGCTCCCACACGCCACCGGCGCGCACGAGCAACCGGGCGCCGGCGGATTTCTCCACGGCGGCGATCCTGCGGGAAACGGTCGTGTGGCTCAGGCCGAGAGAGGCACCGGCACCGGCGTAGGACCCGTGGCGCACCACGGAGAGGAGCAGCAGGAGGTTGTCGACGTCGTGCCCCATGCAGCTCTCGGCCCCTTCGTCCGCGTACCCGATTCAGATCGGATGTGCATTTTTGCACAGGGCCAGCCAGGTTCTGGTCATTGAAGCACTCTCTTGCGGACAGTACGTTGGTGCCACTGCGGCGTGATCGCGGTCACAATTCAGGACGAACAGGAGACGCCCATGAGCACTGCGGACCCGGCAACCCCCGCAGCTGAACTCGACCCGAACGACACCCCGGAGAACCGGGGCGGCCTCAAGAAGGTCGTGGCCGCCTCCATGGCGGGCACGGTGGTCGAGTGGTACGAGTTCTTCCTGTTCGCCACCGCCTCCACGTTGGTGTTCGGCCCGCTGTTCTTCGTGGACACCGGCAACCCGCTGGACGGGATCATCAAGGCGTTCCTGATCTACGCCGTCGGGTTCATCGCCCGCCCCCTGGGCGGCATCGTCTTTGGACACTTCGGTGACAAGTACGGCCGCAAGCACCTCCTCCAGGTGGCGATCATCCTGGTCGGCGCAGCCACCTTCCTCATGGGCTGCCTGCCCACGTTCCACCAGGTGGGCTACTGGGCACCCACGCTTCTGGTCATCCTGCGCTTCGCGCAAGGCTTCGCCGTCGGCGGCGAGTGGGGTGGGGCCATCCTCCTGGTGGCCGAGCACTCTCCCGACAAGGAACGCGGATTCTGGGCGAGCTGGCCCCAGGCCGCGGTTCCGCTGGGCAACCTGCTGGCCACCATCGTGCTGCTGATCCTGTCCCGCACGCTCTCCGACGACCAGTTCCTGGCCTGGGGCTGGCGCGTTGGTTTCTGGCTCTCCGTGATCATCGTGGCCGTGGGCTACTACATCCGCACCCACGTCTCCGACGCGGCCATCTTCAAGGAGACCCAGAAGGAAGTCATCGAGGCCAAGGGCGCCGCCTACGGCGTTGCCGAGGTGTTCCGCCGCTATCCCCGCGGCGTATTCGGCGCCATGGGCCTGCGTTTCGCCGAGAACATCCTGTACTACGTCGTGGTCACGTTCTCGATCACGTACCTGTCCACGCAGCTGAAGATGGACACCTCCAACATCCTGTTGCTCCTGCTGATCGCGCACGTGGTCCACGTGATCCTGGTGCCGCTGATGGGTCGCCTGACCGACCAATTGGGCCGCCGCCCCGTCTACGCGGCCGGCGCTGTCCTGGGCATCGTGTGGGCCTTCATCGCCTTCCCGATGTTCAACACGCAGAACGAATTGATCATCCTTGCCGCCGTCGTTCTGGGGCTTGTCATCCACGCGTTCATGTACGCGGGTCAGCCGGCGATCATGGCCGAGATGTTCCCCACCCGCATGCGCTACTCCGGAGTTTCGCTGGGTTACCAGGTCACCTCGATCATCGCGGGTTCGCTGGCACCCATCATCGCGACCACCCTGCTGCGCCAGTTCGGCACCTGGGTCCCGATCTCCATCTACATTTCCGTGGCCTGCCTGATCACGCTGATCGCCGTCGTCACCTTGCGGGAGACCAAGGGGATTTCCCTGCAGTCGATCGACGCCGAGGACCGACGACGCCTCGACGCGGAGCGCACGGCCGGCGCCTGACCCGGACCCGACAGAACCCGACGACCCCTGGAAACAGTCGAAAGGACATCGATCATGAGCACCATCACCTGGATCGGCCTGGGCCACATGGGCGGCCCCATGTCCGCGAACCTGGTCAAGGCGGGCCACAAGGTCCGCGGTTTCGACCTCAGTCAGGAAGCCATGGCAGCCGCTCAGGCTCTGGGCGTCCAGACCTGCAGCTCGATGGCTGAAGCCCTGCAAGGGGCCGAGGTCGTCTTCACCATGCTCCCCAAGGGTGAACATTCCAGGGCCGTCTACCTCGGTGACCAGGGCGTCCTGAACCTCGCGCCCAAGGACGCCCTGCTGATCGACAGCTCAACCATCGACGTCGAAACGGCGGTGGCCCTGCACGAGAAGGCAGCCGAGGCGGGGTTCGACTTCCTGGACGCACCGGTGTCCGGCGGGATCAGCGGTGCTGCGGCCGCCACGTTGACGTTCATGGTGGGTGGTGCCGAGGACGTCGTCGAGAAGGCCAAGGAGTACATCGAGCCCATGGCGGGGCGGATCGTGCACACCGGGGAGGCGGGCACCGGTCAGGCCGCCAAGATCGTGAACAACATGATGCTGTTCATCAGCCTGGAGGCCTGCGCGGAAGGGTCCGTGCTGGCCGACCGGCTGGGCCTGGACCCGAAGGTGTTCTGGGACATCGCCTCCGTGTCCTCCGGCAATTCGTGGGCGCTCCAGACCTGGTACCCCTCCCCCGGGCTCATCGACTCGGCAGCGGCCAACAACAACTTCCAGGCCACCTTCTCGGCGGTCCTTGCAGCAAAGGACGCAGGTCTGGCATTGGCGGCCGGTGAACAGACCGGCGTCAATCTGCCCGCCGCGGAGATCGCCGCACAACGGTTCCAGCAACTGATCGACGAGGGCTACGGCAACCTGGACTGCAGCCTGATCGCCAAGTACGCGGCCCCCGACGGGAAGATCCGCGGATGGGACCCAGAGGTCACCGGTCGAACAGAATGACCTGGCGAACCGCCCGACCGTCCGCGAGTTGATCGAGTGAGCTGTTGATCTCCGACAGGGTGATGTGCCCGGAAATGAGTTCCTCGACCGGCAGCTTTCCGTCGCGCCACAGCTGGGCGTAGATCGGGATGTCCCGCGACGGCACGGCGGAACCGAGGTAGGACCCCACGATCGTGCGGGCCTCCGCAGTCAGGACCAGCGGTGAGATGGTCGACAGCGCCTCGGGCGAGGGAAGCCCCACGGTCACCGTGGTGCCGCCGACGTCGGTCGCGGCCACGGCCGTCTCGAAGGCCTTCGGGTGCCCCGCGGCCTCGATGACCACGGGTGCCTTGACACCCTGTTCGGCCAGATCGGCGGGCGTGAACGTCGCGTCGGCGCCCAGTTCCTGGGCGCGAGCCAGTTTGTCCGGGTTCGCGTCGACGCCGATCACCTTCCCCTTGCCGAGCGAGATGGCGGTGAGCAGAGCCGCCATGCCCACTCCACCCAGACCCACGACCATCACGGTGTCCCCGTCTGCCGGCTGCCCGGCGTTGAGGACGGCACCTCCCCCGGTGAGGACCGCGCAGCCCAGAACGGCGGCGATCTCCGCCGGAACGTCCGCATCCACCGGGACGACGGACCGCCGGTTCACCACGGCGTGGGTCGCGAAACCGGACACACCCAGGTGGTGGTGTACGTCGTGTCCCGCACGGTGCAGTCGCCGGTGGCCGCCGAACAAGACGCCGTCGTTGTTGGCCGCCGTTCCCGGAATGCAGGGGAGTTTGCCGTCGGTGAGGCAGTTCCTGCACTCGCCGCAGCGCGGGAGGAAGACGGTGGTGACCTGCTGACCAACCTCCAGATCGGTCACGTTCGACCCCACCCGTTCCACGACGCCGGACGCCTCGTGGCCCAAGAGCATGGGAGTGGGACGTTCTCGGTTGCCGTCCACCACGGAAAGATCGGAATGGCACAGACCCGCGGCCCGGATCCGAATCAGGACCTCGTCAGGGCCCGGGTCGTCCAGGTCCAACTCCACGATCTTCAGTGGTTCCGAGGTGGCGTACGGACGTTCCAGGCCGATCTCCTCGAGCACGGCTCCGGTGATCTTCATGCTGACTCCTGTCCCTAGTTCCCCAGGGCGTCTGTCCTGTGGGGCCCTGTTGCGGTCGTCGTCGGGGGTTGCTCAGGAGGCGGTCCAGCCGCCGTCCATGGTGTAGGCGGCGCCCGTGACCATGCCCGCCGATGGCCCCGCCAGGAAGGCAATGAGTTCGCCGACCTCCTCGGGCTCCACCAGGCGCTTGACGGCGGATTCGGTGAGCATGATCTTCTCGATCACCTCATCTTCCGGAATTCCGTGCGTGGCGGCTTGATCCTTGATCTGCCGGTCGACCAAAGGCGTTCGCACGTAGCTGGGATTCACACAGTTGCTGGTCACCCCGTGCGGCGCCCCCTCCAACGCCACTGTCTTGGACAGGCCTTCCAACCCGTGTTTGGCGGCCACGTAGGCCGATTTGAAGGCCGATGCGCGGAGGCCGTGGATGGAGGACACGTTGATCACACGGCCCCACCCCTGTTCGTACATGTGCGGCAACGCAGCACGGATCAGGAGGAAGGGGGACTCCAGCATGAGCATCAGGATCCGGTGGAAGTCCGCCGGGTCGAAATCCTGGATGGGGGCCACCTTCTGGATACCGGCGTTGTTGACCAGGATGTCCACGTCCAGGCTCAGGTCCGCGAGCGCTGAGGTCTCCGTGAGGTCAACGGCCCAGGACTCGCCGCCGACCTCTTGCGCCACACTCTCGGCTGCTTCAGGGTCGATGTCCGCCACGATCACGTGGGCCCCGCGCTGGGCCAGTGTGTGAACCGCCGCGGCACCGATACCGCTCGCGCCACCGGTGACAAGCGCCCGCTTGTCCTTGAGAGTGTGTTCTGACATGCCACGGCTCCTGGGTCATGAGTGATGTACGTCTCACACAGTATGCGGGTCATAGGTGATGCGCAGGGACGCGGCTGAGGGGCGTGCGGCGAACGAACGCAGGGGTTGGCGCCTGGCTGGACGAACCGTGGATACTCACACCATGCTCCGTTCACCCATGGTCCAGATACCGGCCGGATCGCTGACCATGGCGGACGCCCGCAACCAACAGAAGTCGACCGTTGAGTTGCACCCGTTCAGCATCGCATCCACCCCGGTGACCGTTGCCCAGTTCGAGGGCCACTCGGAGTCAACGCGCCAGGACGAACAGCCAGCTACAGGCGTGACCTGGTACGACGCCCTGACATGGTGCAACCGACGTTCCCTCGAAGAGGGCTTGAGTCCTGCCTATGACTTCACCAATGATTGGGCCTGGTGGGACACCACCTCCCCGGGTTACAGGCTCCCTACCGAAGCCGAATGGGAGTACGCCTGCCGAGCAGGCACCACGGGTCCGACCTACGGACCGTTGCAGGACATCGCCTGGACAGCTCTCGACGACCTGGCGGGCCCACAGGCGGTGGGGCTCAAACAGCCGAACGCTTTCGGGCTGCACGACACCCTGGGCAATGTGTGGGAGTGGTGCTGGGACCTGGCCGACCCGGCTCGATACGGTCGCTACCGCACGATTCGAGGTGGCGGCTGGGCCGATCCGCACTGGAGTTGCCGCGCCTCGGTTCGTCGCTCCACCGCTCCCGATGCGGTGATCGAGGACATCGGCTTTCGCCCGGCCAGAGGGGCCGCTCCGTTGTCCGACTCCAGGACCGCTGCCTTCCAGGGCTGGTCCGACGACGCCGACAGGGTGCGTGCCCGCGTCAAGGGGTTCATCCCCTTCGGATGGACACCCCTGTCCGATTTTCCGACCTGACCGATCAGGAAGCCCGCCGTCGGCTTGGGTTAGCGTGAACCCATGGCAGCGTCGGACACAAAACCCCAGGGGCCGAACAACCCTCTCCTGGTCCTCGGGAAGATCAGCGCAATCCTTGACGCGTTCACCTTGAGCCGCCCAACTTTGACGCTGACCGAAATCCGTGAGGCAACCGGCATGCCCACGTCCACCGTTCAGCGCTTGGTCACCAACCTGGTGGCGCAAGGATTCCTCGACCGTGAAGAGGATTCCTTCCGAGTCGGGATGAAGATGGCCTACTGGGCCGCTCCGGCGACCCGCGGCATCGAAATGCTCGACCTCTTCACACCTCTGCTCAAAGACCTCCGCGACCTCACGGGTGAGACAACCGCCTTCTTCAAAGCCGAAGAGGCGTACAGGGTCTGCGTCGCCTTGGCAGAGACCCGCCACGCGCTCCGCCGCGAGATGCACGTCGGTCGGATCCTGCCGCTGCATGCCGGGTCTGCAAGCCACGTGCTGTTGGCGTGGCGCCCGGAACTGCTGGAGAGGATCCTTCGCTCACCGCTGCAACCGCTCACGGAGTTCACGATCACCAGTTCCGAGGACCTTGAGGCCGCGGCTCGACGGACCCGCCGTGACGGCTTTTCCATCACGGTGGGTGAACGAGATGACGGCGCCTCGGGTCTGTCTGCGCCCGTATTCGATGCCTCCGGTGTTCTGATCGGGGCGGTGACCATCAGCGGTCCGACCTTGAGGATGCCGCGTTCGGTGTGCGAAGGCTGGGTCGAATCACTCCTGTCGACTGCCGAACGCATGACCCGGCTGATGGGCGGCAGATTCCCCGACGAAGCCGGTTCTTAAGCGGCCGTGCCGCTGGCCTTCGTCCACCTGAACGCCGGGGCATTCGAATGGACGCCCTGTGCTGTCCGGGAACGGTTGGGCTCCCCGAGTTCATCGAGCAGTCCCTCCGAGAGGTCGACCAAACTCCACAGGGTCTCAGCCTTGAACCACTCGGGCCGGGTTGCAAAGAGCAGATCCTCACTGGCGGTGTTGCCACTGGCACCGGGGGCGAACGGGCAGCCTCCTAGACCCCCGAGTGCACCGTCGACGACGCTCGCCCCCGCAGACACGGCTGCCAACGCATTGGCCACCCCCAGACCCCAGGTGTCATGCCCGTGGAAGACGATGCGTCGGGGCGGCGTTTCCTGCTGGACACGTGAGATCAACGCACTGACTTCGGAGGGGACGGCTTGCCCCAAGGTGTCGCAGATGACGATGTCCTGGGTTCCCTCCGCGCGGGGGTCGTTCGCGATGGCCAGGACCCGCTCAGGATCCACCTGCCCTTCGAACGGGCACGTGAACGACGTCGCCAGGCAGAGCTGAATCTTCCCGCCCACTTCCTGGGCCAGTCGGACAGCCTCGGGAAGAGCCTCCAAGCTGGCCTCAGTCGTGCGGCCGATGTTCGCCTGGTTGTGGGAATCGGTGACGGAGAAGCAGTACTGGAAGTTCCGCGCGCCCGCTGCTGCGGCCTTTGCGACGTGCCGGGGGGTCGCCACCCAGATCCAGCAGCGTTCCAGCTCCTCCGGAGTCAGGGCTTCGACCACCTCCAAGGTGTTGGCCATCGGCGGCACCAGGTCAGGGCGAGCCATCGACCCCAGCTCGATTTCCGGTACGCCCAGTCGAATGAGCTCCCGCACCACCTCGACCTTCCTGTCGGTCGGGAGGACTTTGCCCGTCAGCTGCAGTCCGTCCCGGAGGGTCACATCGCGCAGTTCAACAGGGTGTTCGTGGGTGGAGTTCATGCCGAAAGCCTCTCTTCGGTGGTGGATGCGGCAGCGATCTGCTCCGCGGTGAGGCCCAGAAGACCTCCCAAGACCTCGTGGGTGTTCGCGCCGAGATCCGGGCCCAGGTGGTCGATGGGCAGCGACTCCTCACCGATGACGGGCACGATGCCCGGGAAGCCGACGTCGGTGAGCGTCTCGTCCCCGGTTGAGACGTCCATCTTCTGGATCATGTTGCGAGCCGCATACTGTTCGTCGTCGCTGATGTCGGCAGCCGTGAGAATCGGCCCCGCGGGAACACCTGCGGCGTCCAAGACCTCGAGGGCCTCCACGGAGGTCCTAGCCGCCGCCCATTCCCCGATGGCCGCATCGAGTTCTTCGCGGCGTGCCCACCGTTGAGCATTTGTCTGCAAGTGCGGATCGGCTCCGAGATCCGGACGACCGATGGTGGTCATGTACCGCTGGTAGATCGAATCCCCGTTGCCAGCCACCACGATGCTCGCCCCGTCGGAGCAGACATAGGCGTTGGACGGCGCGATGCCTTCCATCCGCCCACCAAGACGCTCACGAGTGATCCCGTAAGCCTGGTAGTCCGGTATCAGCGATTCCATCATCGAGAACATGACTTCGTGGAGGGCGACGTCGATGATCCGCTCCCTGAGCGGCACGCCCTGGGAGGAACTGTCCGGGCCACGACGCACCTCCCTCTGGAACAGGCTCATGACGACGCCGAATGCAGCGTAAAGACCCGCGATGGAGTCACCGATGGACACACCGACGCGTACCGGTGCACGGTCCGGGTCCCCCACCAAGTTGCGGAATCCGCCATAGGCCTCGGCCACGGCCGCGAACCCGGGTCTCTGGGACAGGGGACCCGTCTGCCCGAACGCCGATATGCGGCTGATGACCAGTTCCGGGTTGAGTTCGTTGAGCACGTCGGGGCCCAGGCCCCACTTCTCCAACGTTCCCGGCCGGAAGTTCTCCAGCAACACATCACTTTCTGCAACAAGGCCCTTGACCGCTTCACGCCCTGCTTCAGACCGAAGGTCCAGCGTCACGGACTTCTTGTTCCGGTTGATCGTGCGGAAGAGCATGGACGTGGTGCCTTTGTAGAGACGCCAGTTCCGCAGTTCGTCTCCCGTGCCGGGGCGCTCGATCTTGATGACCTCCGCCCCGAAGTCTGCGAGCAGGCGCCCGGCGGTAGGAGCTGCAATGTAGTTGCCCAGTTCGAGGACACGGACCCCGTCCAAGGGCTTGATCGAAGTGTCAGTCATGAGTTCTCCTCCAGAAGTCGGTATGCGTACGACGACGGGCAGCGGCCCGGAGCATCGCGTCAGATGAACAGCCCCAGGACCAACGTGCAGCACAGGGCCACCACGGACGCGACCGATACCCCCAGCGAGCAGGACTTCAACGTCCCCTTGGTGGTCTGTCCGAGCATGGATTGCAGCAGCCAGAAGGTGTTGGACGTGACGTGCACCAGGAACAGTGACCCCGCCCCGGCTGCCAGTGCGATGAGGACCGGATCCAGGCCGATCTGCGGGGCCACCGGGGCCAAGAGACCGGCTGCGGTGATGGCCGAAATCGACACGGATCCGACCGCGATGTGCAGGACCGCAGCGATGGCCCACACGGTGAGCAGCGGAGCAAAGGAACCGGCGGAGAAGTACTGACCCAAGATGTCTCCCATGCCGCTTCCCGCGACCACAGCGGCCAATGAGCCACCCGCTCCCGTCAGGATCAAGATCTGCCCGGATTCCCGGAATCCGTCGACCACCGCCGACTCCACGCGCTTGCGGCCGATGGTAAACCTTCCGACGTAGCTGGTCCCCAACAGGCTGATGAGCAGAGCAATCACGGGGGACGAGAGGAAGTCCATCGGCGGGCTGGAGAGCCCCACCATTTCGAGCATGGCGCCGCTGGCAATGAGCACAAGCGCCAACAGCATGGGGGTGAACAGCAGGATCAGGGGCGGTTCCTTCGCCTGGCGCGCCACACCCTGGTGGACTTGATGCGGGAGCAGACCCACGCGGGTCCCGTGCCCGTCGACCAGTCCGTCCTTGGCTTCAGCCGGAGAGGAGTCGCTGTCCGTCGCGGCGAGTTCGGATTCGCCGTCGTCCGCAGACTCCTGATCTTGTTCGATCTTCCAGAGCCCGCGGGGGATGAAGAAGTTCATGATGGCGATGGAGATCATGATCGTCGGAACAATGACGATCAGGCCGAAGATGAGCATCTTGCCCAACGGGACACTCAACAACCCCGCGAGCGCCAAGGTCGCCACCCCCGGCACCATCAGGACGATGCCGCATTCGAGGCTGATGGCCATCGCCGTCGCCATTTTGGCCGTACCGTATTTGCCCAGGTGAGGTGCCATCCTCCGAGCCAGAGGTGCGCTCATGACCAACAGGACGTCCAAGAAGATGGACTGCAACAAGGTTCCGAGGGTCAGGCCAAAGGCATATGGCACCCCCCGCGGCCCGAATATGCGCAGCAGACCGTCGACCAGGCGATGGATGGCCCCCATCTCATTGAGGATCGACCCCATCAGGACTCCCCAGGCGATCAACAATCCGACTTCGAACATGATGTCCCCGAAGCCCTGCATGACCGTCTCGGTGGTACCCGCGGCACCCATTCCGGTGGCCAACCCCAGCACCGCGGCTCCGATGACCAACGAGACCACGGGGTTGATCCGCATTTTCACGATCATGACGACGATCCCCAGGATCACGACGCCGGTAATGGTCAGGGTCAGCCAATCAGCCATTGATTCCCACCTTCTGTTCCACCCGCAGCCATCACTCGATGTGGGCGGGATCACTTCTTCGTGTAGCCCACAATGTAGGTCACACACCACATAGTGAGCAATGGAAATCTGGGGTTGATCCGTTCCGATCGGCGCCATTGCTGGTCACGGGCGGGATTTTGCTGTCGCAACAGACCTGTCACGAATCCTCTGCTATCGTCCTGACCCATGGGAACACTGGTTTCAGCGCCCGTGATGGGGCGCTTCTTCACGTATCGCGACCGCCGCCACTGACGGCGTCGTCGCAGATTCTTTCGCTGTAGCGCGCCGTCACCACCGAGATGCAAGGCACCTCGGTGGGGCCACTGAGCCGTACCCGCTTGAGTGATCCCGTTTCCCCGAGGTGCTCCACACCTAATCTCTGGAGCGCACTCATGCCACGTTCTCGCCATGGCGGACGCCACGAACTGGGCCAGAACTTCCTCACCTACACACCGACCATCGCCCGCATTGTCGACCTGGTTTCGGCGACGTCGGGACCCATCCTGGAAATCGGTGCCGGCGACGGCGCCCTCACGCGCCGGTTGGTCGAACTCAACCGACCACTTACTGCGATCGACATCGACGAACACCGCGCCCGCCGTCTGGCCAACCGCTTCCCGACGGTTCAGGTCGAATGCGCGGACGCCATGCGGTATCCGCTGGATTCACCGGTCGTCGTCGGGAACATCCCGTTCCACCTGACCACTCCCCTGCTGCGAAGACTCCTGGAGGCAGACGAATGGAATCGAGCCATTCTGCTCACGCAGTGGGAAGTGGCGCGCAAGCGCGCGGGAGTCGGCGGATCCACGATGATGACCGCGCAGGCCGCGCCGTGGTTCGAGTTCAGCTTGGAGGGCCGCGTCCCCGCCACCGCCTTCAGGCCCATGCCCAGCGTGGACGGGGGCATTCTGAGCATCATCCGGCGAGGACCGCCCTTGGTCCCCGGCCGCGAGCGCGTGGCGTACGAACAGTTCGTGCACCGGTCGTTCACCGGCCGGGGCCGGAGTTTGGCCCAGATTCTCTGTAAAGCGACCGGGCACCAGATGCCAGTAATTCGACGCGCCATCGTGAGAGCCGGTGTCCCCCACCGCAGCTTGCCGCGAGACCTGACCGTCGACCAGTGGGCTTCGCTGTGGACGAGCCTGGGCAGGACCGTCAGTCGCTGACCTCAGGAACAACGGCACGGGTCAAGGCATGGAGCGCCTCGCGAGTACGCGTGAGGCGCTCCATGCCCGCCGACAAGCGACGTTCCACGTCGTTCAGCTCCCGCTCAAGTGCAGGGCACAGCTCAATCTCCGTTCGATCGGCACCCGTGCGAACGCAGTCCAGATAGCGGCCCACCGCCTCGGTGCTCAACCCGGCCTCGATCATCACTCGAATTCGTGCGACATCCGCCAGGTCGTCACCGGTGTACTGCCGATAGCCGCCGCTGGACCGCTGCGGCGTCAGCAATCCCCGCTGTTCGTAATGCCGCAGTGCCCGCGCACTGACACCCGCCCGTTCGGCGAACTCCCCGATCTGCACCGCTCTCCTCCCACCACGCCAGCACTTGACCCTGACGCTGGCGTCAAGGTCTAACCTCCCGAACATGACATCGACCAACCACATTCCCGCTGGCACCGATCGAATCAGCTTCCCGGACAAGGTCGTGATCGTCCACGGCTTCGGCGCCACGGCCCACGACCACTGGTTCGGTTGGCTTGCGGATCGGATCCCCCACGCGAACGTGGTCTCTCTCCCCGATCCCGAGCGTCCTGATGCCGCCACCTGGATCCCACGGGTGGTCGATGCCATCGGGCAGCTTGAAGCCGGCACCGCCGTCGTCGCCCGCAGTCTGGATCTGTCGGCGGTTCGGCCCGCCCTGGGCCGGAGCGCAGTCCTGCGCTCAGACAACGATGCGCTGGTTCCGGCAGACCTCAGCGACGACTTCGCACATCAACTAGGTATCCAGGCTCGGGTGGTGCCCGGCGCCGGTCACTTCCTGGACGACGACGGCGTCACCGAACTGCCCGCCGTACTCAAGGTTCTGCACCCATGACGACGACACCGGGCGGGCAGCCGCCTCCTCAGCGACTGTCCGCCCGATGCCGGTCAGGCAGTTGTCCTCACTGGAACCGCGGAACCACCTGGTCCACGAACAACTGCAGGGAGCGCTTCTTCTCCTCGTGCGTCATCCCGTTGTCGGTCCAGTAGCTGTATTCGTCGTAGCCCATGTCCTGGTACCGCTGGATCCGTTCGGACACCTCGTCCGGGGTGCCGATCATCGCGGTCTTGTGCAGGGAGTCAGCCGCAAACTCGGGACGTTCGGCCACAGCCTCCAGAGGTGCCGGATCCTTGAAGCCATTGACGGGTTCGTCCTTGCCGAAGGCCCAGGACTGGAAGGTCCGGTAGAACCGATTGATGGCATCCGCCGCGGGCCGCCACCCCTCGGCATCCTCCGTGGCGTGGACATAGGTGTGTTTGAGCACCATGATCTCCGGGCGCTTCTCCACCTCCGGATGAGCTGCGACGGCGGCGTTGAACTTGTCCATGAGGTCCTGGACCTCCTCGTCGCCCTTCATCAACGGCGTGACCTGGACGTTCCAGCCGTTCTCCACGGCCCAGTGATGGGTCTCCTCGCTGCGCGCGGCGATCCAGATCGGCGGGTTGGAGGGGTTGAGGGGTTTGGGAACGGAGGTGGAGACCGGGAACCGCCAGATCTCGCCGTCGTGTTCGTAGTCCCCGTTCCACAGCTGCTCCATGGCGGGAACCAGTTCGCGGAGGTACTTGCCACCGTCGGCTGCGGGTATGCCGCCGCAGAGTCGGTTGAACTCGAACTGGTACGCACCGCGAGCCACACCCACCTCGGCGCGGCCGTTGCTGATGACGTCCAGCAGGGCGGTCTCACCGGCCGCGCGGATCGGGTTCCAGAACGGAGCCACGATCGTTCCCGCACCCAGGCGGATCTTTTCGGTCCTGGCCGCCAGGTATCCCAGCTGGACCATCGGGTTGGGCGAGGCGGTGTACTCCATGGAGTGGTGCTCCCCGATCCATACGGTGCCGAAACCGCCCTTCTCGGCAATCTGGACCAGTTCGACCAGGTTGTCCCAGTGCTCCTTCTCGCTCACGGAGTCGTCCCAACGCTCCATGTGGATGAACAGTGAGAATCGCATGATTGCTCCCTTCCGGATCCCACGACGTCCTCGGCGACGTCGCGATTTCGTGAGTTCTGTGGTCAGTTCCGCAGTCAGGACTGTGTACGGGTCGTGCTGGTTCGCTCGGTGATGGTCTGGTTGGTCCGGGCCCACAGGCTGGGCTCGACCTCACGGACCAGAACCGTGATGTTCTCCGGAGCGGCGCCCGTCGTCGTTTCCGCGACCCGATGAACGCCGTCGATGAGGTTTCGCAGTTGTTCGGGGGTGCGACCCTTGGCAATGGAGATGTCGATAATCGGCATGCGCGATCAGCCCCTCATCACGAAGGGATCGGCCATGGGCCCTTCGTCCGTGTTGATCCACACGGACTTGAGCTTGGTGTACTCGTTCATGGACTCCAGTCCGTGCTCGATACCCACCCCGGAGGTCTTGAACCCCTGCCGAGGGGACTGCGGGGACATGGCGCGATACATGTTGATCCACACCGTCCCGGCCTGAAGCCCTTGGGACATCCGCATGGCCCGCTGCAGGTTGGAGGTCCACACGCCCGCCGCCAGACCGTAGGTCGTGTCGTTGGCCAGCCGCAGCACCTCCTCCTCCGTGTCGAACGGCATGACCGCTGCGACGGGGCCGAAGATCTCCTCCCGGCACACCCGCATGTCATTGGTGGTGCCGGTCAGCACGGTGGGCTCCAGGAAATACCCGGGGAGGTCGATTTCGGGGCGATTGCCTCCCGAGTACACCGTGGCGCCCTCACCCACGCCGATGTCGATGTAAGACCTGACCTTTTCGAGCTGCGACTCGAAAGCCAGCGGGCCCAGCTCCGTGCTCTGCTCCAACGGGTCACCAATCTTGATGGTCGCGGCCCGTTCGCTGACCCGCGCGAGCAGTTCGTCGTACACGCTTCGGTGCGCGAACACCCGGGAACCGGCAATGCACGTCTGACCGGCCGCAGCGAAGATCCCCGCGACCACACCCATGGCTGCGTTGGACACGTCCGCGTCCTCGAACACGATGTTGGGGCTCTTACCACCGAGTTCCAGCGTGCACCCGATGAAGCGGGCACCCGCTGAGGCACCGATGGCAGACCCGGTGGCGGTCGATCCGGTGAAGGAGATCTTGGCGATGTCCGGGTGATCGACCAGCGGAGCACCCGCCTCCGCTCCGGTTCCGGACACCACGTTGACGGCACCGGCCGGGAACCCTGCCTCGTACGCCAGTTCCGCGAGCCGCACGATGTTCCGCGTGGTGTACTCGCTGGGCTTGATGACAATCGTGTTCCCGGCAGCCAGCGCGGGGGCCAGCTTGGAGACCGTCAGCGTCAACGGAGAGTTCCACGGGGTGATCGCACCGACCACGCCCAGGGGCTCCCGCTGCGTGAAATTGATGATGTCCAGCGAGTTCGTGGGGATCTGGGAACCCTGAACCTTGTCGGCCAGACCGGCGTAGTAGTAGAGGTACTCCGGCAGGGTCTTGAGCTGCCCCACCATCTCCCTCAGCAGCTTGCCGTTGTCCAGGGTTTCGTTGCGGGCCAGTTCCTCGGTGTTCTCTCCGACCAGATCGGCCAGGCGACGGAGCAGGTGACCGCGCTGGGTTGCCGTCGTGCGTTTCCAGGCGGAGGACTCGAACGTGGTCTTGGCGCTCTGAACCGCCCGGTCGACGTCCGCCTTGTTGCCCCGGGCGAATTCGTACAACTTGTCCAGGGTTGCGGGGTTCGTGCTGGGAATGTATTCACCGGAACTGGGGGCAACGTGCTCGCCGCCGATGAAGTGGTTGATGAGTTCAGTCATCACGCTGTCCTTCCTGTTCTGGGGCTTACCCCTGGGCGAAATGCCGCGTGAGTTCACGGGCGAGCACCCGGGGGTGGGTAACGGGGATCATGTGGCGGGCATCGGGGATGATCGTCACGGTGGACTCCTGGATCCGGTCGTGGAGTCTGTGGCTCATGTCCGGTGTGGAGCCAGGGTCCTCCGCACCGGTGATCATGAGCGTCGGGGCTTGGATCAGGGCTAGGTCCCCGGCGATCTGCCGATCGCCCGTGGCAAAGACCTCGTAGGCCCTCACGTAGGACCCGGGGTCATTGGCGAACAGCATCGAACGGGTGCTCTCCCGCAGCACCGCGCTGTTCGCCGTCGTTTCCGGGAACCAGCGGTCCAGTGCCGTTGCCATGCTTCCCGCGAAGTCCTGACGGGCTGCGGTCAACCGCGTGGCCACGGCCGCAGCTTCCTCCTCCGTGCGCTCACACACCGCGCTGAGCAGGGCCAAGGTCTCGACCCGCTCGGGGTGATGGGCAGCGATGTGCATGGCGATCAGCGCACCGAGCGAGAACCCCACCAGGTGGACCTTGCCCTCCGGAAGCCGGTCCAAGACGTCCTGGGAGAGCTCCGCGAGTGTGGTCTCCGACGTCAAGGGCGGCTGCTCACCGTGTCCGGGAAGGTCGAGAGCGTGCACGGGGCGGTCCAAGAGCCCCTCGAGCTCGGCCCAGATCGTCCGGTCCAAGCCCACCCCGTGCAGCAGGACCACGGGAGTCGACGAGTCATTGCCGGCCATGAGATCTACCGCTCGGTCGAGAGATCCGCCAGGCGCTGCTGCGGACGGCCACGTGTGGCCCCAGCGAGCGCGATCACGATCTCATGCGGGTGCGGCGCGTCGGCGATCCGCACTTCCGTGGTCTGGTGGTGGGACCGGATCGTGGCGTCGGTGAAGTGCTTGAGTGGGATGTCAAAGGTGGCTCCGGCCAGTCCGCGCTTTTCGACGGCGGGCAGCAAGGTGCTCGCGTTGGCGGCGTCCCGGAAGTGGTTGCCGAACTTGAGGGTGTGGATCAACGCGGAGCCGTGCTCGATCTCGCCGTCGATACCCACGATCGCGGCCTTGCCGTAGGCCTCCAGCGGAGCGCCCAGAGCCTCCATGACACGGGGAGCCAGGACAGCTCCGAGATCAGAGGCCACGGCGTCGATTCCCGGGGCCAGATCTTCCACGAATCCCTCTCCGGCCCAGGGATTATCGATCACAGCGGCCACGACGGCGACGCGCGCGGTCGGGTCGACCTCCCGGCCGCCCTCTCCCAGGATCTCTTCGACGATCGTGGTGACTTTGCGGATTCTCATGACAGGAGTCCTTTCAGGATGGTGGTGTCGACGTCGGGGTCGGTTTGTCGGTCCCCGATGCGGGGAAACGGTCTGGGGCCATCGGAGGCGGCCGCGATTACGCAAATCTCGTCCGGGTGGGGGGCATCCGGCAGGTGCAGGTCGATGGTTTGGTAGTAGTCGCGCAATCCCGCCGTGGTCTTGTGCCACAGCGGGACCTTGAGGTCCGGACCGGGTTCGGAACGACCGTCGGTGAAGCAGATGATCGCGGTACCCCCCAGCAGCTCGCGGACCAGGTTGCCGAAGTAGGGCGTATGGATCAGTGCAGCCGCGTGTTCCAGCTCGCCGTCGGTTCCGACCAGGGCGGCCTTGCCGAAGGTCTGGATCGCGTCCTTGCCGCCGAGCGCTACGAGCAGGCGGTCCGTCAACAGTTTGGCCAGGACGGGCGCGACGTCGCGGGTTCGCTCCCCCAGGTCCTGGTCCACGCCGGTACCGGACCAAGGGTTGCTCAACACAGCCACCGCTGCGGCCTGACGCACGGGGCGGTCCAAGGGGTGGCCACCCTCCTCCCGCACTTCTTGGAGCACGGTGAAGATCCTGCGGACACCCAACTGGTGGCCGAGAGATTCGAAGGTGGTGGACTGGTCAGCCTGTGACGTCATCACTAGACCCTTCGTCCCCGCGGGAAACCAGTGCCGCCTGGCTCGAAGCGTTGACGTGCTGGCGCATGCTGAACTCGGCGTTGACCGCGTTCTTGTTGCGGATCGCGTCAACCACCTTGTGGTGTTCACTGTTGGAGTTGATGAGCCGGGCGGGATCCGCAACGGTGCGAGTCACGATCCGGTGATACGCCAACTGGTTCATGAGCCGTTGGTAGTGCTCGAGCAGTTTCTGGTTGTCGGAGCCACGCACGATCGTCCAGTGGAATTCGTGGACCAGTTCGGCATAGCGCTGACTGTCTCCGTCCAAGGCAGCGCGATCGGAGGCCACCAGATTCTCCTCAAGACTATGCAGTTCCGGAACAGCACCCCGTTGGGCCAGCAGGCCGGCCGCCAAACCTTCCAGTGCTTCCTTGAGCTGGAACAGTTCAACGATCTCTCGCTGGGATGGGTGGCGGACGAAGGTCCCCACGCGGGGACGAATCTCAACCAGGCCCTCGTTCTGCAACTGCTTGAGAACCTCGCGGACCGGGGTACGGCTGACCCCGAACTGCTCGGCCAGCGTCTGCTCCGGCACCAGGTCACCCGGCTCGTACTCGCCCCCGAGGACCAGGTCACGCACCCTGTCAAGCAGCGAGACGTCAGTCATCTTGACCGCGGAGCTTTGATTCGTTTCTTGCATACAAGAACCGTACGACTTACCCGCCTGAAGTGTCAACGATCACATGACAAGTGCCGTGATCTCGGCATACATCCGGATTCTCGGTGCCCTCTTGACGTAACGGGCATCACATCCCTAGCCTTCCTTGCATGCAAGAGACCGGCATTTCACACCTCAAAGACACACTCCGAAGCGACATCGAATCCGCCTGGAGCAAGGCCTGGGACTCCGGAAACGTCAATGCCCTGGACGAAATAGTGAGCCCTGACTACGTCCGGCGCCTCACTAACTCCGGGCTCAGGTCCGGGATCGACGAAGTCAAGGACGAGATCCTCAAGATTCGTGAAGCCCTGCCCGATCTCCACACCTCCATCGACCGGATCCTGGTCGAAGGCGACTGCGCCGCCGTGTACTGGCACTCCACGGGCACCTTCACCGAGTCCCTCAACGGTGTCCCACCCACGGGCGGCACCGTGGAGACCTACGGGTCGAACCTGGTGACGGTCCAGGACGGAAAGATCATTTCCGAGGACGTGACCTGGGATGCAACACAGCTGTTGAACGACTTGGGTCTGTCCTCCCTGGCTTCGGCATTCGAGGAACACACCGTCGACCCCGTCGTCGACAACCTGGACGGCACCCCGCACCGAGAAATGCTCAAGGCCTTCAACCGCCAGTTCGTCTCCGGTGTGACGGTGGTGTCCGTCCTGGACGAGACCGGCACCCCCAAGGGGCTGGCGGTCAGCTCCTACAACTCCGTCTCCCTGGACCCGCCCCTGGTGCTGTTCTGCGTGCAGAAGACCTCCTCCACCTACCCGTCCCTGTTCCGCGGGAAGCACCTGGGGATCAACATCCTCAGCTGTGAACAGCGGGAGACGCTCGGGGTCTTTGCCTCCAAGGACAAGGACAAGTTCGCCCGCGTGCCGTGGCACGAAGGCCCCAATGGTTCACCCCTGATCGACGGCTCGGCCGCCGCGGTCGAGGTGGAGGTCAAGGAGCGCTTCCAGGCCCTGACCCACACCGTGTTCATCGGGCGGGTGGTCCACGCCGAGACCTCGAAGGACGAACCCATCATCTACAAGGCCGGCAAGTTCTTCGACAGCCGAAATCTCGATCCCCTGGACTAGGGCATCGGATCCACAGGAACGGATGAAATCATGGACGACCTCACGCCCCAGAAGCGGCACCGGATCCATTGGGACGGGCACGGCCCCGGCTACGTTGCACACCCGGACGAGCCTGAATTCGCTGGACACGGGCTGGAACCGGAGTCCGGCCCCACCCCGGCTGTCCTGGAGGCGGATCGCCTACGGCACCGTCCGGGCACCGTCTTCTGGATCTCCATCGTCCTCGTCCTGGCCTTCACCGCCTGGGCGGCCCTGGCCCCGGAGAGCCTGGGCGGCTCCCTGACCGGGATCATGAACTGGGTGGCCGGCAGCGTGGGCTGGACCTACCTGTTGGTGTCCTTCGGGTGCATTGCGCTCATGGTCTTCCTGGGTTTCAGCCGCTTCGGGGAGACCCGACTGAGCGCCTCCGACGACGAGCGGCCTGAGTTCAGCACCTTCTCCTGGCTGGCCATGATCCTCTCTGCCGTCATGGGAATCGGTTTGATCAGCTACGGGGTGGCCGAGCCGATCAGCCACTTCGCGTCTCCCCCGCACGGACTGGCGGACACCGGCACGCACGAAGCCGCCGTGCGCGCGCTGCAGTTCTCGTACTTCGACTGGGGCCCGCACGCTTGGGGCGTGTTCGGCGTCTTCGGTCTGGCCATCGCCTATTCGACCCACCGCCGCGGCAACACGGGGCTGGTCTCCCCCATGCTCAAGCCGATCTTCGGCACGGCGATGGATGGTTGGGCGGGCAAGGTGATTGACATCTTCGCCGTGTTGGCCACGCTGTTCGGCACCACGACGTCCTTGGGGCTGGGTGCCTCGCAGATCGCCGAAGGCATCAACCGGGTGCTGGGAATCCCGGAGACAACGTTCGTGAAGGTCGCCATCATTGCCGGGATCACGGTGATCTTCACGCTCTCCGCCCTGTCCGGTGTGAACCGCGGCATCAAGTTCCTGAGCCAGAGCACCGCCGTGCTCTCCGTTGGCCTGGCCCTGTTCGTGCTGGTCACCGGCCCCACGAACTTCATCTCCAACATCTTCTTCGAGGCCTCGGGGCAGTACGTCAACGACTTCTTCAAGGTCAGCTTCATGACCCCTGCCTCCCCGGACGAGGTGCAGTGGTACCAGTGGTGGACCTACTTCATGCTGGCCTGGTGGCTCAGCTGGGGCGCCTTCGTGGGGGTGTTCCTGGCCAAGATCTCCCGGGGGCGCACGATCCGTGAATTCGTGTTGGGCGTCATGATCGTTCCCAGCCTGGTGTTCTTCATCTGGTTCACGATCTTCGGCGGCACCGCGATCAAGTTCGACATGGACGGCGACGGCGCCATCGGCAAGGCCGCCCTGGAGAATCCGAATCAGGCGTTCTTCGACACGCTGGCACACCTGCCACTGGTCGAGGTGACCTCGGTGATCGGCATCATCCTGGTCATCCTGTACTTCGTCTCGGGTGCCGACGCGAACACGTTCGTGCTCTCCATGCTCACGTCCCGAGGGACCCTGGAACCCACCCGTCCCGTCCTGACCGTGTGGGGTGCCTTGACCGGAATCGTGGCGCTGTTCCTGTTCCTGGTCGGCGGGCTCACGGCCCTACAACAGACGGCGATGATCTCGGCCCTGCCTTTCACGATCATCGTGGCGCTGCTCGGAGTGTCCCTGATCCTGCAGCTGCGTGAGGACCGACGGTTCGACCGATACCGCGTGGTCCGTCGGGAGGACCTCCGGACGGGATCGCTTCGAAAGGTCGATCTCCCGGAGTGATCCCAAACTGCCAGAGGGGCCCGGACCACCGTCGTCGTGGATCCGGGCCCCGTGCTCAGGCCCCCTGGGTCTGGATGATCGCGATCTTCTGCCACACCTTGCGGGCCATGTCCGAGGTCAGGGTCTCCATGCCTTCGACGGCGTCGAGCACGTCACCGTCCGTGGTGTCCTCGGCGAACAGCGCGGCTGTCTTGCCCACCAGGGAGAGCATCTCCGTGCAATAGTCCAGGTAGTGCGTGAGTTCCCCGCGAGTGAGGTCCAGGCCGCCATCGGCCCTGGAACCGCGTTCGAGCCGTTCGGGGACCTTGGTGAGTTGGTGCATGTCGATCACGTGGGCCAGCGAGCGCAACCGGTGCAGCAGGCGTAGAACGCGGGCACGCTCCAAGCGTTCGGGGACTGCGACCAGGAAGAACACGGCGATACCCACGAAGACCAGGTCGTTGATGATCGTCTCGATCAGCGGCAGCCAGTCCACGGGTGTCAGCGCGTCCGGCGTGGACATGATGTCGGCCGCGGCCAGGCCGATCGCGCCCACCATGAACGCCACCAGTGCCAGGACCCCCAGCCGGGAAAGAACCCGTGCCAGGCGGACACGACGACGGCTGATCCCGCTGTCGGTGCTGACCTCGTCCACCATGGCCAGCAGCTCGCCGCAGACCTCCCACAGGCCGCGATCCGGGAAGCGCGAACGGATGCGGTCCTGGAGCGTGGCGGTGGAGAGCCTGACGGCAGCCGCATCCAGACGTTGGTAGCGACTGCCCAGGGGTGGGGCGTCGTCGTGGTCGTCGGGGCGGGTGGTTGGTTCCGGCGCCGGCGGTTCGGTCGATTGGGGTTCGGGGGATGTGGCCACCGGGCGAGACTACGCCAACGACGGCGCGGCTCGCCTTGAGTGGGCCTGGTCCCCGGGGCTCGTAGTCACGCGATTGTGCTGGGGGTCGGTCTTGGGTGTCCGGCCTCAGGCCTCGCTCACGCCCGCGCCGTGAGCAGCAGTGTTGATCCGCTCGGCGGTGCCGACGGGATCGTCGATGCTGATGATGACCTGCGAATACGGTTCATCAACCAGGTCAATCGTGATCGCGTCCTGGTAGCCGCTGACGTTCCAGAACTGTCGGGCGTCGTCCGCGTGGAACGTCCCGGTCAACTTGTCGCGCCAACGCAGCCCTGGACCGCGCCAGCCCTTGGCCTGGTCCTTGACTTCGGGGGTGTGCGCCGCGCCGCGGACGTGTGCCCACGGCACGGTCAGGGACTTCTTGACGGCCCAGAGCTTGTCCAGACCGATCGTTTCGACAACCAGGGATTCGGGGGTGATCGTGACCTTGTTGCGCATACCTTCATGCTAGGTCAGGGCAACGATGATCGAGGCCTGGTTTCGTCAATTGAGCTAACAAAGGAATATCACCAATTTGGTATAAGTAATTATCCGCCACTGCACGAATATCAGAGATTTTTTTCCAAATTTATGGTCCGTTTTCCAGGTAAATACTTCGTCGCCCCTCTTGCATCGATAAGCCCGCTGCAGACCTAAGGCTCCATGTGAAATTCTACCCACAGCCACCAATTGACCTAGGGCCGGAGCTAGACTATATCAACTTACAGCATATTCTCCCGCGCCTAATATTATTTCATGTACTCTCCATTGCGAAATCTACCCACTTTTCAATGTTCATCATCTTATTCTGGATAACAGACTCTTCATGCACGGCTCTAGCAATATTCCGCTTGTAAAACACAAAATTGAATCGATTATGAAAGAGTGCAGCAAGAAACGCCATAATCATTTGCCATGCAAGAGTCATTGCAAACCAAAAACCTAGCGGTTCAATAAAAGATGCCATCACAAATACGAGAATAAGCCCCAAGGCGCTGCTGAACATTATCAGGATGATGGTATCACCAATTCTATCAATGCGCTTCTTACTGGATGGCAGATTACTTGTGCCGTAGAATCTCCATATAAACCACCACATTGCGATCGCACATTCTACTGCCAACCCCAAAGCGATGGCAACTACCAAATTGCTATTATTCACGATAAGAAAAGTAAAAACGAAAACGAAAGATGTGCCCTGCAGTATCCACATCCTCCATCCTGAAAAAATGAAATAGGTTAATCTAATATATTTGGATCGAATAAAAAATCTTCTCGTGTAAGAAATTGAACTCCTGCGTAAACGACTCAGCGAAAGATTAAGGTCGCTCCAGCCCTCGACGGCACTTCTCAGAAACCCGCCGCGTAGTTGAGAGAGGGCTCCAGCAACTATCGAAATCACTCCAAACAACAAAGCGGGAAATATAACTACGAGATCCCAACGGTTATGCGCAATTGCCATGATGCTTCGATGGATATCAACAGCCGAAAGGTACGCCCCGATAAATGTGAGTAAACCACCGATGATGAACTGAATTCCTTCAAGATGGGTCTCGTTCTCCTGAAGAACAACGTTCTTCTCGCTCGATCTCGTATCAATTAATACAGTAGAAAGAACTACCGCAGCCTGGACGCCAAGAAAAGACAAAAGAGCAGATAGCACTGCCTCCCGGCTCATGCCCGAGTATATAACGCGAACCATGTCATTTGATAAGCCAATACTCCACAGATTTGAAATCCTATCCGACCCGTTAAGCAAGACTAGAATATAGTAATGGAAAACGTATGCTGTTAGCACAACTGAAAGTATAAATCGCCATCTACGGGAGCTGCTCGCGTACTCTTCAAGCATCCGCCCCATCCGTAAAATTCGCTCTTGACTAGTCTTTCGATCATCCCCGGATGATTCACTGCCCTCATCTACAGGCCTTTCATCCCCTATGAAGATACGCTCGAGCCAGATGGGCAAATGCTTTACTAGATTCCGAATGCGAGTAGTTTTCAACTACTTACACCCTCCTCGGGTTTGCTCCAAATAATTGATCCTAAACATGTTAGCATTTCCCTGATGGACGAGTGGGATGATAAGGGCCGAACTTGTGGATCCTACTTTAACCCAGCTCTCAGAAGACACCCTTCACTTTTCAGATAGCTTGGTCCGAGTTATCCTGGATGAATTGCGATGTCTCAATAGTGTGGTGGGATAAGTAGTGGGCGCTATGGCTGGTTGTTCTGGAAATATTAATATCTTCCAGGACGTGTCTCTTATTGACTGCAAAGAGACACGCGAACAAGATACATCACAATAAGGAAAATACTACTCCAAATCGTACCAATTGTAAGTGCTCAGGAGGATACCCGCGGCGGACTATACAAAGGATTCGGAATTGAACATGGCATGTTTTTCCGTCTATTCAGAAACTTTTACAGCCTATCAAAATGAACATCAAATCCTGCCGCCTTGAGGTCCCCAAGGAGTCTGTTTTGCCAGGATCCGTCATCTAATGGATAATAGGCAACGCCCTGAATGTCCGATGGTATTTCCACATCCTGTCCATGCAGGACTGTTATATTACGTCTGCCGAGGCGAGCCATAGCATACCCCAGTTCTAGGACCACGTTCTGACGTGCCCTGGGCGATTGATGGCCGTCTCTTCGTCCACCTACGTCATCTGCAGACATGATCACAACTGCATACGCAGCAGAGTCTCCGAGAGAGTCTTCCAGTTTTTCAATAATGGTTCGCCCTGAATTGGGCTGGTCCACCAGGACAACAGGTTCGACATCCGTTGCACGGCGAAGAAGGTCTAGCACCATGTACCTAGGTAGCTCTTCTTGTCCATGAATAATAAAGGCTTTGTTCTTTTGGATGTCTTTCCTAGCCCCTGAATCCATCTGTTCACGTTCCTTTAGGGGATAGATATCAATATTTTTGGCAATATCTATAAGGCGAACTGAGCGAACTTTTATATCAGAGCGGAGCTTTCCGGTATCAATCTCGCCATCGAGATTGAGTGTACCCATGAAATAGTTCAAGCCGCGAAAATCTGAGTAGTCACTCTTGGGAGTGGGATCGAGGAACCCGCCCGCTTCAAATGCAGAGTCTAAGAGTATTTCATTTCTCCTATTCCAAGATTCATAGCCGTCACGGAGCACCTCAGCATCACTTGATTCATACTCCAGGAGATTTTTCCCTTGCTGAATTGCTTGATTAAGCAACTCTCGTAGCTTTTGGGGATCTTGGACCAATTTTGCGACCATGTGTATATTCCCTTCTTCAGCTCTTCTTCAGCATCATTCCGGTCAGAACCCCTCGTGCGCCATGTTCGCGAACCTCGAGTAGTGCCCTTGAAACGCCACCACGATGGTCTTGGTGGGGCCGTTACGGTGCTTGGCCACGATCACGTCCGCCTCTCCCGCCCGCGGCGACTCCTTGTCGTACACGTCGTCGCGATGCAGCAGGATCACCATGTCCGCATCCTGCTCGATCGAGTTGTGAACGGTGATGCCATTGGCCACAAAGTTGTGCGTCCCGACCACCGTGGCGTCGAAGACCTCTTCCTCTCCATCAAGTTCTATGGCCTTGACCTGGTCCCAGAACACGTCATTCGTCGCCTCGACCTCGAGCTCCTCCGAGTCGAGCACTTCCGCAATGCGGGCCAGGCGCTGACGGGAAGGTTCAGTGGCCACACTGGATACGACCTGATTCGAAGCTGCTGTCCCAACCGAATCGGGCAGCCTGTGCTGAGTTTGTGGTTCCGCCAGAATCCGACCAACTTCGGCCCACGGCCCCTGGACCATGGGTGCTTCAGACTCTGTCGAGCTAGCGACACGTGGTTCGTGCCCTGTTGATTCCAGGCCAAGGACAGTTGCAAGCCTCGATCCGTCGTCATCAGTCCTGGGCACCACCTCGCACCGAGGAGCAGGCGCCGTATGTCGGATCGATGTCATGACACCAAAGCGAAGCAGGACCATGGCCAGAGCGTTAGCAATCTCAGCATCGGGCAAGACCAAGCTGAGGGCGTCGTCGTCAGTGGATCCAACAGCTTCTGCCACCTCCCGCACAAACGTTGCAATCTGTGCCTTCGGTAATGCAGCGATAGACCCAAGTTGGCCTCTTGCGTTAGACCCACCCACAGCCACGACGCGCGCAAACTCCTTGACTTCCTGGTCATCCCAATGTGCCCGTTCCGACGGTCCGTCAACGTGCCTCGGAACGGCCAAGCGCGTACCTGACTCCAACTCGGCCAGGGGCATCCAGCCCTCGTACGTGAAGAACTTGTGGTTCGCCGTCGCGCGAATCTCACGCCCGGAGGTCATTGTGAGCTTGTACACCGGCTTCACCCCGGTCGAGAACACATGCGTGAGCGGCCTCTCCACGTAGCGCATGTCGTCGTCGAGAGTCCACACGGGAATATCTCGAGCGCCGGAGGAGTACAGGTCCGCCATGGTGGTCTCAGCACCCGTGTCTGCCCGCAGGATTCGAGTGTCCCCGGTCAAGCAGCCAGACTCACGAAGGTCCGACACCATCGGCCGCTTGTCCGTGCGCTGCTCGGAACCACGGTTGAGCTGGGACAACGCGATGACCGGGACGTCCAGCTCCTTGGCCAACAGCTTCAGCGCACGGGAGAACTCGGAGACCTCTTGCTGGCGGGACTCGACCTTCTTGCCCGAACTCATGAGCTGCAGGTAGTCCAGGACCACCAGCTTGAGGTCATGCCGCTGCTTGAGCCGTCGGCACTTGGCCCGGATCTCCATGAGCGACATGTTCGGGGAATCGTCGATGAACAGCGGCGCCGAATCCAACTTGCCCATGGTGGAGGCGATCTTCTGCCACTGCTCGTCCCGCAACGTGCCCTTGCGGAGATCCTGCAGGTTCAGGGTCGCTTCGGCCGACAGGATCTTGAGTGCGATCTCGTTGCGCGCCATCTCCAACGAGAAGATCGCCGTGGTCATGTTGTGTTTGATGGCCGCTGACCTGGCGATGTCGATTGCGAACGTCGATTTGCCCATGGCCGGCCTGGCCGCCACCACGATCATCTGCCCGCCCTGCAGACCGTGCGTGAGCTCGTCGAACTCCGTGAAACCGGACGGCACGCCCTGCATGCCCGACTTCCCACCGGCGGCCTCGATCTCCTCGACCGTCGACTCCACGACCTCCTTGAGGGCCACGTAGTCCTCGGAATTGCGGCGTTCGGCCACGGTCATGATCTCGGACTGTGCCTCGTTGACCAGGGTTTCCACCTCGCCGTCCTGCGAGTACCCCAGCTGCACGATCTTGGTCCCGGCCCCCACCAGGCGCCGCAGCACAGCCCGTTCCTGCACGATCTCCGCGTAGAACCCGGCGTTGGCCGCGGTGGGCACGGACGAGATCAAGGAGTGGATGTAGGCCGCACCACCCACGTTGTCCAGCTCGCCGCGCTTGGTGAGTTCGTCGGCCACGGTGATCGCGTCGGCCGGCTCACCCTTGCCGTAGAGGCTCACGATCGCCTCGTAGATGGATTCGTGCGCGGGCCGGTAGAAGTCCGCCCCCATCACGACCTCGACCACATCCGCGATCGCGTCCTTGGACAGCATCATGCCGCCCAGCACGGACTGCTCGGCCACGTTGTCATGCGGGGGTGTGCGCACGAGATCTTCGGACACGCTGGACCTTTCGAGGGGTTCGGGATCGACGACGACGCGCGCCGGTCAGACCACCATTGTGGACCACGGCACCGACCGCACAATGACCGTCGGGGACTCAATGCAGCCCCGGAACTCGATCGACTCGAATGAATACCCACAGCCTGTGGACAACTTGTGGAACACGTGTGGGGATCGCCGCGGTCAGATGTGGGTAGACGGTGCACAACATGTGGACGCCTGTGGACAAACCCAGGCCTCAACCGGGGCTTGAAACACATGAAATCGCAGGTCACACCGGTGTCGGCCCCGAAACCACGGGCTGTCCCCCACCTTTCCACAGGGTTTGTCCACAAGGCTGATCCTGATCTGCGGAAAACTCCCACATGCCCGAGTACAAGCTCGATTACATGCCCCAGTGCAAGGCCCACCACAAGGCCCAGGCCACGAGCCACAGGCGCCAGGCCGGCAACTACATGGTCAGAGCAGCCTGGAGCACCACCAGCAACGTGGCCGGGGAGATGAGCACGGTTGCCAGCAGCAGAACGATGTTCCAGGGACGGTGCTTCCGGTAGGTCACGGAGCTGGCCAGCGCCGTGAGGAACGCACCCACGTCCGCCAGGGTCGACAGCAGCAGACCCCCGATGAAGCTGAGGGACATCACTGCTCCGGATCCCGTGTTCCCCAACACGAATGCCAACACGAAACTCACCAACGCCAGCACCCACAGCCCCAGAGAGATCGGAAAAAGCCGCTGCTCGGGCTTTCGAGGGCGGCGCGCGCCGGAGCGGTGACCGGCGTCGTTCTTGCGGATCATGGGGCGGGAAGGGCTCACGCCCTGCATCCTGACACACGGCTCACCGCGTGGACGGGAGCGCAGCGGCAGTCAGCCGTCATCTACCAGCTTGTTGACAGATCACCTTGAGTGACATGTCACCTTATTACTAGACTGGGTGCATGGCCGCAGCAACTCCCCTCGAAGACTCCCCCGGCACCTCCCCGGAACCCGCCTGGCTCACGGACGGCCAACAGCGCATCTGGCGCAACTGGCTCTCCGCCAGCTCGCGCGTGCCGGCACGCCTGGGCCAACAGCTCCAGCAGGACTCCGGACTCTCGCTGCAGGACTACGAGGTCCTGGTCACGCTCAACGAGGCCACCAACAGTTCCTGCCGGATCACCGAATTGGCGGGCCTGCTCGAGTGGGAACGCTCCCGCATGTCCCACCACCTCACCCGGATGGAGAAGCGGGGCCTGGTTTGTCGCGGAGCCTGCCCGGACGACGGGCGCGCGCAGCTCGTCGAACTGACCGACGCCGGCCGAACCGCCCTGGAGGCCGCAGCCCCGGGCCATGTCCGTGCCGTCCGCTCCGTGCTCTTTGACGCCTTGAGTGACGACGACGCCGCCGAACTCGGGCGCATCACCGCCTTGATCTCGGACCACCTGAATGCCCAGGAGTGCGGGCTCGCCCGTCGCGGCTGACCGCCTCCCCAGGGTTGACCAGCACAGACATTCACCCCACCACCATTGGTTGACATATCACCTATACAGGTCCATAGTAATACGTGATACGTCACGTATTGGCACAGACGGACCACAGGGCCCGAACGTGGCGGGTCTGATCAAGGAGTAGACATCATGCAGTTCGGCATCTTCAGCGTCGGCGACGTCACCACGGACCCGACCAACGGCACCACCCCCTCGGAAGCTCGCCGCATCCAGGCGATGACCAAGTACGCCCTCAAGGCTGAAGAGGTCGGCCTGGACGTCTTTGCCACCGGCGAGCACCACAATCCGCCGTTCGTGCCGTCGTCACCCACCACCCACCTTGGGTACCTGGCGGCGCAGACCAAGAACCTCAAGTTCTCCACGGCCACCACGCTGATCACCACCAACGACCCCGTCAAGATCGCCGAGGACTTCGCGTTCCTGCAGCACATCTCCGGCGGCCGCGTGGACCTGACCATGGGTCGCGGCAACACCGGCCCGGTCTACCCCTGGTTCGGCAAGGACATCCGGGACGGCATCCCGCTGGCCATCGAGAACTACCACCTGCTGCGCAAGCTGTGGCGGGAGCCCGTGGTCAACTGGTCGGGCAAGTTCCGCACTCCGCTGCAGAACTACACGTCCACCCCTGCCCCCCTGGACGGCGTGCCTCCGTTCGTGTGGCACGGTTCCATCCGTTCCACGGAGATCGCGGAGCAGGCCGCCTATTACGGTGACGGCTTCTTCCACAACAACATCTTCTGGAACATCGAGCACACCGCCGCGATGGTCAACCTGTACCGCCAACGCTTCGAGCACTACGGGCACGGTTCCGCCGATCAGGCCATCGTGGGTCTGGGCGGCCAGTTCTTCGCCGCGGACACGGAGGCCGAGGCCAAGCGGATCTTCCGCCCGTACTTCGACAACGCCCCCGTCTACGGCCATGGCCCGTCCATGGAGGACTTCACGCGAGCCACCCCGCTCACCGTGGGCACCGTGGATCAGATCATCGAGCGCTACCTGGGCTACGCCGATCAGGTGGGTGACTTCCAGCGACTGCTGTTCCTCCTGGACCACGCCGGCCTCCCGGAGGAGTTGGTCCTGGAGCAGATCGAGATCCTGGGCAAGGAGATCGCCCCCGTCCTGCGCACGGAGTTCGAGCGTCGTCGTCCGGCCCACGTGCCCTCGGACCCGCCCACCCACGCATCGCTGGTCGCCGAAGGTCCGGAGTCCTCGCACCGGAAGGTGATCAACGCCGTGGTCCCCGAATCCGACGACGACGCCACCGCCGCGTCGTCCCAGACCGAAGGAGTATCCCGATGACCCGCCACCTCGTCGTCGTGGCCGCTGGACTGTCCAACCCGTCCACCACGTCCCTGCTGGGTGAACGCCTGGCCGAGGCCGTCACCGCGCAGGTGGGTGGACGGGGTGAGAGCGTGGAGGTCGAATACGTCGAACTGCGCGATCTTGCCGTCAACCTGGCCCATGCGATGACCACGGGCGGGCTCCCCGACCCGGTTTTGGACGACGTCAAACGCAAGCTGTCGGCCGCAGACGGTCTGATCGCCGTGACCCCGGTGTTCAAGGCCTCCTACGCGGGGCTGTTCAAGAGCTTCTTCGACGTCCTGGACCAGGACGCCCTGGTGGACATGCCCGTGCTGATCGCGGCAACCGCCGGTACACCGCGGCACAGCCTGGTCCTGGACCACGCGGTGCGGCCACTGTTCACGTACATGCACGCCACGGTGCTGCCCACGGGTGTCTTCGCAGCAACGGAGGACTTCGGCTCGGATGAAGCCGGGCTGGAGCGGCGCATCAACCGGGCCGCCAGGGAGTTGGCCACCGCAATGGTGTCCACGCAGACCGGCGTCGCCGGGTTCATGCAGGAGGGGCTGGGTGCGGCACCCGCGGACCGCGGGGCGTCGTCGTCCGGCTCGGGCAGCGCAAGCTCGCGGACCTCCGGTGTGGACCTGAAGCCGGCCGTCACCGACTTCTCCACCCTCCTGGCCGGCCACGACGGCTCCTGACCCCATCCGCCACGGCCCCTACCCCTCCGCCGAGTTCGGGGTTGTTCCGCCTATAGAGCCGAATAGGCGGAACAACCCCGAAATCGGCACGTCGCGGACAGGGCGGCCACACTTAATCGGTCAGCTGAGCCCGGCAGTGTCGACCGTAGCCATCACAGTCCATCCTCGATGGGCTCCGCCCTGGCCTCCGGATTCCCGTAGTCGAAAACCACGTTCAGGGCACGTTCGAGTTCTTGAAGGTCCTCCAAGGTCTCGACGTCGACCACCTTGCCCCAACGCAGTGTCATGAGCTGCAAGACGGTGTTCCGATATGTCGACCCGTCCGGCAGATCGCCTTGGACCCGAGAGTTGACCACCACCCTGGTGCGCCAGGGACCCCCGGAGACAAAAACCTCCCGAACATCGAAGATGGCACCTGGCAACAGTCTGAACACGCGCTGCCACCACGCCTCCATTGATGTCCGGGTACGACGGCGCCCGCCCAGCGCATGTTTGCCGTGGAAGTGGTACGTGAAGTTTCCCGCCAACCCGTCGAGCATGGCGCCATAATTTCCGTCGTTGATGGCCTCGAACGTTCGCCGGACCTTCTTCTCGACCATCATCGCGTAGATCATGTCGCCCCGTTCCTGGACTCCGTCACCTCATCCGGGACTCCGCGGTCCCGCCCTCACCTAATTTACCGCCGAGTTCGGGGTTGTTCCGCCTATTCGGCCGAATAGGCGGAACAACCCCGAACTCGGCGGGGGGGAAGCAGATGCAGAGGTGCCCCCGACCATCAGAGGTCGGGGGCACTTCCGTCAGTCGATCGCCTGAAATCAGGCGGGGACAACCTCGAACTGGACGGTCGCGTTGACGTCCTCGTGCAGGCGGACGTTGGCGGAGTAGGTGCCAACGGTCTTGACCTGCTCGCGGATCTCCACGCGGCGCTTGTCGATCGAGCCCAGGCCGGCGGCCTCAACCGCGTCGGCAACCTGCTCGGCCTTGACGGAGCCGAACAGACGACCCTCGGTGCCGGTCTTGGCCGGAACCTGAATGGTGGAGCCGTTGAGCTTGGCGGCCAGTTCCTGAGCTTCTTCCAGGGAAGCGAGCTCGCGTGCAGCGCGGGCAGCCTTGATCGACTCGACCTGCTTCTCCGCACCCTTGGTCCACGGGGTTGCGAACCCGCGGGGGAACAGGAAGTTACGGGCGTAGCCGTTCTTGACCTCGACCACGTCACCGGCCGAACCGAGCCCGGAGACCTCGTGAGTCAGGATGATCTTTGCCATGAGTTCTGTTTCCTTTCCGATCAGCGGCCGGAGCCGGCGTAGGGAAGCAGAGCGACCTCACGGGCGTTCTTGATCGCCTGGGCGATCTTGCGCTGCTCCTGGACGGACACGCCGGTGACCCGGCGGGCGCGGATCTTTCCGCGATCGGAAATGAACTTGCGCAGCAACGCAACGTCCTTGTAGTCGATCTCGGTCACGCCTGCAGCCTTGAGGGGGTTAGCCTTCGGCTTGGGCTTGCGAATTTCGTTCTTCGCCATCTTGGTGCTCCTTCTGAAGCGTGGAGCCCGCAGGTGTCCTGCGGGATGGAATGGATTGATGCGGATCTTCGATCCGTGGATCGGCGACGACGGGCACCGGGCCGGTGTCCGCCCAACCGGGAGTGATGTCCCGGGCGGGCCACCGATCAGAACGGCGGTTCGTCGTCCTGGCCGGTTCCCCAGTCGTAGTTGCCGCCGGAGGACTGGCCCCAGGGGTCGTTCTGCGGTGCAGCCTGCTGGCGTCCACGGCCGCCCTGGTTCCCACCAAAGCCGCCCTGGCCGCCACCGGACTGGTTGAAGCCACCCTGCTGGTTGCCGCCCTGGCCGCCGCGGTTCCCACCGAAGCCGCCGTCGTCGTAACCGCCGCCCTGGCCACCCTGACCACCGCCGAAGTTGCCGCCACCCCCGCGGGAGTTGCGGTTGACCTTGGCGGAGGCGAAGCGCAGCGACGGGCCGACCTCTTCGACCTCGAGCTCCATGACCGTGCGCCGCTCGCCTTCCTTCGTGTCGAAGGACCGGGAGCGCAAACGGCCCTGGCAGATCACGCGCGTGCCCTTGGTCAGGGTCTCCGCAACGTTCTCCGCCGCTTCCCGCCACACCGAGCAGCGCAGGAACAGGGTCTCCCCGTCCTTCCACTCGTTGGACTGGCGGTCGAACTGGCGCGGGGTCGAGGCGATCGTGAAGTTCGCAACGGCCGCACCCGACGGGGTGAAGCGCAGTTCGGGGTCTGCGGTCAGATTGCCGATGACGGTGATGACTGTGTCGCCAGCCATGGGGGTTCCTCCGGATCGAGTCGCAGTTGGGGTGATGACGATGACTGTTCCCAGCCCATCATCACACCGTGGTCCGACGCCACAGGGGCGTCAGTCGAAACCTCAGGCCTCGGCGGGAACGGGCTCGCCGTTGACGTCGTGGTTGGGGTGGATGCGCTGCTCCTCAGGGCGGATGATCTTGGTGCGCATGATGGCCTCGTTGAGGTTCAGCACGCGGTCAAGCTCCTGAGCGGTAGCGGGCTCGGAGTGGAAGCGCACGACGGCGTAAATGCCCTCGGACTGCTTCTGGATTTCGTAGGCAAGGCGACGACGGCCCCAGATGTCGACGTTGTCGACGGTGCCGTTCTCACGGGTGACGACCTCGAGGAACTTCTTCAGGGTCGGGTCGACCGCACGGTCGTCAACCTCGGGGTTGATGATGACCATCAGCTCGTACTCACGCATGTAAGAACCCACCTCCTTCGGGCTAAGCGGCTGTGGCGTTTCCACAGCAGGAGGTTCAATGCGTGCCTGCCGCCGCGCCCCACCCGTTCGGGCAGCCTCGGCACACAGACCTGGCAACGCTACTACAGGTGCCCGTGCTCAGTCGAGGCTGACGGTGGTCTCCGCGGCTTTTCCGTCCGAGGTCACATCCACATGCACGGGGAAGTCGATCAGTTCCTCCACGCGGCGCCCGTCCTCGTAGTACGTGAGTTTGGCCTCGGCGGCCCTGTGTTCGGAGGCCTTCCAGTCCAGTGGGCTGTCACTGTCCTCGTCCGGGACCAGCCACAGAGCGGGACGGGAGACCAGCTCCCACTCGACGTCCTTGATTTCGGCACCGCGCTTCGGGGCCTCGAGCGGGGTGGGTTTGCCGCCACCGCTCGGTGTGGCCATGGGGCTCTCGGGCGCCTGCGCGTCGGGCACGTTGCCCTCGGCCCATCGCTTCGAACTCGGGCAGCCCTCCGGGGCCACGGAGTTCGAGCCCATGCACTCCTCGATCTCGGCGCGGATCTGGCCGTCGACCTCCTCCCACAGCTTCGGGGAGGGTTCGACGGCGACGATCACCTCGTGTGGGCCGGGATCGTTGAGGTCAACGGTCACGGGCTGCACGGGATCACTCAGGACGTAGTCGCTGTCCTCCGGGAGGTCGACCGTGAACCGGCCGGGCATCGCCTCCCAGTCCCACACTCCACCGGTGCCGTCGGCCGCAGCACGGTCCCGAGGATTCAGTCGCTCGGTCTCTCCGTTGATCGCGATCTCCGCCACTCCCGGCGCCCGAACGGACAGGGTGGCGGCCTCGTGGTCCTGCATCACCCAGGCGTCGTTGAACGGTCCCGTCCGGTGTTCCTTGGCCACCTTCCAGGTGTGTTCCTCGCCTTGCGTACTGCCCTCCGGGACCTGACCTTCGGCCCACCAGACCTTCGCCCTGATCTCGGCGGTGTTCCCGTTGACCGCCACATCGGTGACCTCCCAGCGCTCGATCCGGCCCTGGGCGGCGCGGTAGGCACGGTTGGGGAGGGCATCCGCGCCGGAGTACCCGAATCCGGTGGAGAACGTGGCCAGGCCCTGACGCGACCGGCCGTCGACCATCGAATCCAGCCAGTTCTCCACGGGGTCCTCGGGGTTGCGGTCCACCAGGGTCCAGTTGACCACCACACCAATCACCGTCACGACGACGACGACCACCGCCAACCACCCCCAAAGGGAACGGCGCAGTTTCCGCGTCCGTTCCTTGTCCCCGAGCGCGACGAGCTTGGGCAGGACGGACCACGCGTGATGGCCGTCCTCGTGCTCGTCGTGCTGACCAGGGTTCATCGAACGCTCGACCGGTCACATGTTCTTGGCGTGCACACCGATCAACAGGGCACGCTTACCGCGCTGGATGTCCACGCTGACGGCGATCAGGAACCACAGGAGCACCAGCACGCGCAGCACGGCGAACGCATCCTGAGGGGTCCAGCCCCACTGCTGGAACACCGGTTGGGTCTCCCAGCCGCCGCCCGGGGCGTTGAGCGTGGCCCAGTACCCGATTTCAACGGCCTGCCACACGAAGAACTCGATCCACGACCTCCGCGCCAGGACCACGAGCGGCACCAGCCACACGGACTGGAGCAGAGACCAGTCCCGGCCGAACAGGACGTAGACCAGCAGCAGCAACAACAGCACCTGGACGATGCTGGGGTCCTTGCCCGCCAGCACGGTGACCAGCAGGACGGCGACGACGGCAAGCAGGACCACGACCAGCGACAGGTTCTCCACCGCCGCGGTGTCCACCGACAGGCCGGTGGGTCCGGCCAGCACGGTGTTCCACACGTCCCAGACGGTGGTGCCCTCCGCGGGCCCGTCGAAGGCGCCGGAGAACTGTTCCCGCCACCGGTCGAACTCCGTGACCATGTACGGCCCGTTGACCGCGGCGAAGAAGATCACGGAGGACAGCAGCGCGATGAAGAAGTCGCCGATGTAGCGGTACCGGGCAGCCATGAACAGGATCGCCACCAGAACCAGAACCGGCAGGAGGTTGACCGTGGCTCCCAGTCCGATCCAGAGTCCCGCGATACCCGGCGACCCGCGGATGTAGGAGGCGACCGCGAGCATCATGAACATCACGGCCCACAGGTCCCAGGCGCTGAACCCCACCAGCAGGACGGTGGGCGCGAAAGCCATGACCACGGGGTCGGACGGCTGCTTGCCGGAGAGCCCGGCCACCGTGGCGATGATGACCACCCACACCAGGGCGGTGAGCACCACGGTCAGGTCGAGCACCGTGTTGGCACTGAGTTCGACGTTGAAGGCCTGTGCCAGGCCCGTGGTCATCCACCCCAGGACGGAGGTGAACATGCCGACCACGATCGGCTGGTCCCCCGAGGGCCCGCCCGTGAAGAACCCTTCGAGCATCGTGTTCGGAGTGACGCTGAGATCACCCGGATCCAGCTGGGCCGAGCACAGGCCAGGGAAGCGCTCGGAGACGTTCCACTCGGGGACCCGGCACGGGACGCGCAGCAGGAAGGAGAGCAGGACGGCCAGGATGCCGATCACGAAGACCACGAATCCGTTGGCCCCGCGTCTGCCCTTCTTTCCCTCAGCCATGCGTCACCTCCCCTTGCCTGCGATTCCGTCCCCGAACGCCCTCAGCCGACGAATCCAGTCCGCCGGGTGACGCTTGTTCCGGGCTCAGATTAGCGGCTTCACCGGCCACGTCCCGGGGGGCGCGGCCGCGCAGGATGTCCCCAACCGTGGCACCACAGATCGCGACGACGGCGACCACGTGAAGCAGGACGGCCCCCACGTAGACGGTGGTCCACATCCCGAGCGTGGGCGTCTGCGCACCGTTGGCGTAGAGCCACGAGAAGATGGCGAACCAGTGGAAGACCTCGATGACCTGCCAGACCAGGAACTCGACGATCCGCGGTCGCGCCAGGATCACCAGCGGCACCAACCACAACACGAACTGTGGTGAGTAGACCTTGTTGGTCACGACAAACGCAGCCACGATCAACAGGCTCAACTGTTCGATGGTCGGCGCCTTCGGTGCCAGCAGACCGATGACCAGGACTCCCACGCAGCACAGTGCGAAGACCCCGTAGGCGATCAGATTGATGGTGTGTGGGCTGAGCTCACCCATACCGAACGCGGGAGCGAGGGCCCTGTTCCACACGTGGTAGACGGAGGAGAAGCCGGCACCGCGCTCCGAGGAGAAGCTCCAGAAGTACCCCCACTGCGTCGGGTCCAGGAGCATGAACGGCACGTTGACGGCCAACCACGTGAGCGCCGTAGCCAATGCCGTACGGAACAAAGGTCCGAATTCCCGGCGGCGCAGGGCCAGGACGATCAGAGCACCCAGGATCAGGAACGGCCACAGCTTGAGAGCGGTCCCGAGGCCGAGGAACACACCGCCCAGGATCCACCGGTCCCGTCGGAAACACAGGAGGGCGGCCACCGTGGTCAGTACCGGCCACAAATCCCAGTTGATAACGCCGGTCGCGGCCACCGCAGGGGCCAAGGCTGCCACCACCGCGTAGCGCGGGGCCACCACCAGGCGGGACAGCAAGAGCACCGTGACCACCCAGGCCGCGGCAAGGGTCACCACATTGACGTCAAAGTATATGCTCTGAGCAACATGCACACTTGTCACCGGCGTAATGGCCCAGGCGATCACCCCGGTCAGCGTGGCGATCAGGCTCTGCAGGACGGGATACTCCAAGAGAGCGTCCGGGGACAGGTACGGGAAACTCCCGTCAATCATCCCCGTCGATTTGTACAGCGTCGGGAGGTCCGAATAGCAGGCTCCCTGGTAAGGAATGTTCCCGCTCCACTTCATCTGGTGACACGGCAGACGGAGGAACCAGGCCACGGCCATGGTCCACACGGCCAGACCCACCAAGGACCAGGTCCAGAACCGCGAGGTGTTACCCAGCGGTGCTTCCGTGCCTACGACCGCGCCAGTACCAGTACTCACAGACCTGTCTCACTCTCGTTCGGCGCTGCGTTCTTCGCGGAATCGTCATCCGGGCGGTTGGCCGCCCACCATTCACGCAACCGCGCCTCCGCGGACTCACGGCCGATCTCGCCCTCGTCCAGACGGAGTTCGAGCAGGAAGTTGTAGGCCTCACCCACGGTCTTCGACGGCCCGATCCCCAGGATCTCCATGATTTGCTGCCCGTCCAGTTCGGGACGGACCGCCGCCAGTTCCTCCTGCTCCGCCAACTCCAGGATGCGGCGCTCCAAGTCGTCGTAAGACCGGGCCAGGCGTCCGGCCTTGCGTTTGTTCTTTGTGGTGACGTCCGATCGGGTCAACAGGTGGAGTCGGTCGAGCTGGTCGCCGGCGTCACGGACGTAGCGGCGGACCGCCGAATCGGTCCATCCGGCCTCCCCGTAGCCGTAGAACCGCATGTGCAGTTCGACCAGGCGCGTCACCGTCTTGATGGTCTCGTTGTCGAAGCGCAGGGCCTTCATGCGCTTACGCGTCAGCTTGGCGCCCACCACGTCGTGATGCCGGAAACTCACGGCGCCGTCGTCGGAGAAGCGGCGCGTGTCGGGCTTGCCGACGTCGTGCATCAGCGCTGCGAACCGCAGCGGGAAGTCGGGACCGATCACCGGGCCCCCCGGCCGTTCGAGGTCCACGGCCTGCTCCATCACCGTCAAGGAGTGTTGGTAGACGTCCTTGTGGTGATGGGCCGAGTCGGTCTCCAGCCGCAAGGCAGGAACTTCGGGCAGGACGACGTCGGCCAGTCCCGTGTCGACCATGATCTCGACCCCGCGGCGCGGGTCAGCCCCGTTGATCAGCTTGACCAGTTCGTCACGCACCCGTTCCGCGGAAACGATCTCCAGGCGCGCGGCCATGTCCGTCATGGCCGCCAAGACCTCGGGGGCCACGTCCATCCGGAGCTGGGAGGCGAAGCGGGCGGCGCGCATCATGCGCAGCGGGTCGTCGTCAAAGGAGGACTGCGGGGTCCCCGGGGTTCGCAGCAACCGGGCGTGGAGGTCTCGGACGCCGCCGTGGGGGTCCACGAGCTCCAGGGACGGCAGACGCAGCGCCATGGAGTTGACCGTGAAATCCCTGCGGACCAGGTCATCGGCCAGCTCCGTCCCGAAGGCCACCACGGGCTTCCGCGAAGCGGGGTCGTAAGCTTCGGCACGGTAGGTCGTGATCTCCAGCTGCATGTCACCGCGACGAAGACCGATCGTGCCGAATTCGCGGCCGATCTCCCACACGGCATCGGCCCAGCCCTTGATCACGGCTAGCGTCTGGTCCGGTGTGGCATCGGTGGTGAAGTCCAGGTCCGTGGAAACACGCCCCAGGAACAGATCACGAACGGGACCGCCCACCAGGGACAGGTCGTGCCCGGCCGCCTGAAAGAGGCGCCCGGCTTCGAGCACCACATCGGGCACGGCGGAGGTATCGAGCAACTGGGTCATCGCCGCCCATCATTCCAGACCCCGGCCCCCGTTCACGCGCGCTGGGCCTCACACCTTCAGAGGTCTGCCCGTCGAGTGAGGATAGGCTGGTTGGCATGACTTTCCCCGTTCCCAGCGCTCCCAAGAAGCGGCCGGTGGCCGCGTCGACGGCGCTGCCCACGGTGGAAGAGGTCTCGGCAGGCGGGGTCGCGGTTGATCTCGAAACCCCCGGTCACCCGGTGGCGATCATCGCCCGGGTCAACCGTGGTGGTCGCCTGGAATGGTGCCTCCCCAAGGGACATCCGGAAGGCGAGGAGACGGACGCGCAGGCGGCCGTCCGTGAGATCGAGGAAGAAACCGGCATCGCCGGGGAGATCCTGTCACCGTTGGGCAGCATCGACTACTGGTTCTCCGTGTCCGGGCACCGGGTGCACAAGACCGTGCACCATTTCCTGCTCAAGGCCGTCGGGGGCTTCCTGACCACGGAGAAGGACCCCGATCACGAGGCGGTCGACGTTGCCTGGGTCAACATCGACGATCTGGGCCGCAAGCTGTCGTTTCCCAACGAACGGCGCATCGCCGACATCGCTCGTGAGTACATCATTCACCAGCTCTAGGCTTTGACCCGCGGCGGGGCCGTGACACCCGCACCTACGCATATACCCTGCATGGGGCCGCGTACTCGCGCGGGTTGTTTCACGGACACGCTCAGCAGAACTCTAAGGAACGCGAATGGCACGCTCAGGTGCGGTTTCCAGCGCCATCATGGCTTCGGGAACCCTGGTCTCCCGCATCCTGGGCTTCGTCAAGCTCATGTTGATCGCCGTGGCGATCGGCAGCACCACCGACCCGTCGAACATCTTCAACGCGGCCAACAACCTGCCGAACCTGCTCTACGTGCTGATCGCCGCCGGCGTCTTCAACTCGGTCCTGGTACCGCAGGTCATCAAGGCCTCCAAGAACTCCGACGACGACGGCGCCGACTACATCTCCCGACTCACCACCCTGGCCGTGCTGGCCATGGCCCTGATCACGGTCGTGATTGTGCTGCTGACAGTCCCAATCATGACTGTGATGACTCCCGGCTGGGGGGAGGCTCAGCGGTCCCTGGCCATCACCTTCGCCTCCTTCACGCTGCCGCAGATCTTCTTCTACGGCGTCTACACGGTCATGGGGCAGGTGCTCAACGCCAAGGGCGCCTTCGGTTGGTTCATGTGGGCCCCCGCGCTGAACAACGTCATCGCGATCCTGGGCCTGCTGGTCTTCATCCAGCAGTTCGGGACGTACGCCGAGGCGCAGCATGGCGTGGACACATGGACCAACGGCCAGACCTTCTGGTTGGCGACGATGTCCACCGTGGGCGTGGCCTCGCAGGCCGTTGTGCTGATCTGGCCGCTGCGCCGTTTGGGGCTGGACATCCGGCCCAAGTTCGGGTGGCGGGGCATCGGGCTCTCCCAGGCCGCCAAGCTCTCCGGGTGGACCTTGGTCACCGGCGTCGTGGCCAACCTGGCGTTCCTTGCCCTGGCACGCACCGCCAACATCCCCAACGGGTACACACAGCAGTACCTGGACGCCGATCCGCCTCAGATGATCGCCGGCAACTTCGCCCTGGACACCGCGACCATGCTCTACGCGCTGCCGCACGGTGTGATCGGGCTGTCCATCGCCACGGTGCTGTTCAACACGATGGCCGCGGCCGCCGCGGACAGCAACACCGCGGGCGTGAACGCCGCTCTGTCCAAGGCCTTGCGGTACTCGGGCATCGCCAATGTGTTCTTCATGGCCTGCCTGATCGCCTACGCGGGCCCGCTCGGCATGTTGTTCTCGGGTGGGATCCCTGAATCCGGTGCGGTGATCGGGCAGGTCGTCGTCGTGATCGCGATCGGAGCACCCTTCCTGACCTGCGCGTTCCTGTTCGGGCGTGTCTTCTACGCGCAGGAGGATGCTCGCACTCCGTTCGCCGTGCAGCTGTTCATCTCCGTGCTCACCGTGGCGGCCGCGCTCGCGATCCAGCACTGGGTGGCGCCCAACCACATGATCTTTGCGATCGCCGCGTGCTACGCAGGACAGAACATCCTGTCCACCGTGATCTACCACTTCCTGGCCGTGCGCCGGATCGGCGACTACGGACTGGGTGAGGTGTTGGACACCCACGTCCGCTCTTTGGGGGCAGCCGTCGTTGCCGCCGGCCTGGGGACCGGGGTGCTGTGGCTCATGGGCGGCTGGAGCACCGACGGCTGGCCGTGGAGCAACCTGTTCACCGCCCTGTCCACGCTGGCCGTACTGGGAATCGTCACCGCAGTGGTCTACCTGATCATGCTCAAGGTGCTGGGCCTCAAGGAGTTGCCCGAACTGGCGCGGCCGATCCTCGCGCGCCTCAAGCGCTGAGCGCCCCGACCCGTCGGATCGCCGGTCCGGAGGGCACTGTCCCGGGTACACTGCGACAGTCCGCACTACACGTCAGAGTCACTGCCGAAACCCCTCAGGGTCCCCCGCGAGGACACCCAACACTTCAGGAGAACAAGTGCCCCAGCCGATCAGTCTCGGGACCGTTCTGGGCGGTCGTTACAAGGTGCTGGACGAAGTGCTCACGACACCCGAACAGGACCACGTCCTGGGGGGCCAGGACCAGATCCTCGGCCGTGAGGTCACCATTCTTGTTCCCTCGGAACGTCACACGTCCCGCGTCGTCGAGAACGCACGCGCCATGGCCATCGGTGCCGTGGACGCGGATCTGCACATCCTGGACCTGGGCCAGTCGGGCAACACCACCTACCTGGTCACATCCTTCGCGGCCCCGTCGATCCTGATCGAAGAGCTGCTGGCCGAACCCGGGTCGGTGGACGACGAGACGCTCTCCGACGACATCTTCGGTCGGCCTCGCTCGGCCACCGCAGCGGGCACGTACGTCGTCGACGACGGCGAACCGGAAGCGGAGGGGGAGGAAACCTCCGAGGAGTTCTACGACAACTGGGACGACGACGAGATCGACTCCGCCCCCGCGGCGCCCGAGGTCGAGAAGCACATGGGTCGCGCGCGCCGCGCCCCCGAGTCCTCCACCCGCGCCACGCTGTTCGACCGCGCCGCCGCCGGACGCGGCAGCTCCGCGCAGAAGACCCCGGTGCGGGACACTCACCGCATCGATCCGACCTACGACGGCGACAACCGCTACGACTCCTACGAATACGAGTACACCTCCGGGTCCAAGGGCCGTGCCGCCGGTGCCGCGGCCACCGCGAGCCCGTGGCAGAACGCGAACCGTACGACGGGCCAGCGCTCGTCCTCGAGCACCCGGTCCCGGAAGGAGAGCGGCAACTCCCGTGGAAAGGGCGGCCTGATCGCCCTCCTGCTCGGCTTGTTGGCCGTCCTGGCACTCGGTGCCGCCCTGATCTTCGGCGGCCTCGGCAACCTCTTCACCAACGCCGGCGGCCCGGGCGGGGGCGAATCCGCCTCCCCGGCCGAAAGCGCCACGCAGGAAGTGCCGGTGGCCGAGCCCGCGTCGGCGATCCGGCTGGTCCCGGACAATCCCACGTTCATGGCCGATCAGGACTCCACCCTGAACCAGGTCATCGACGAGGACCCCTCCAGCGCCTGGGTCAGCTACGGCTTCGATTCACCCGACTTCAGCCAGCTCGCGAATTCCGTGAGCCTCGGCGTGCGCTTCGAAGAACCGACCCGGATGCAGCGGGTCTCGATCTCGCAGGAATCGGGTACGGGCGGCTCCTTCACGGTGTACGTGGCCGATGACCCCTCCCTCGAGAACGCCACAGAGGTGGGCAAGGGAACGTTCCAGGGCCAACAGACCACCGTGGAACTCGGTGAGGCGGCCCAGTCGGAGGAACACGAGTACCTCATCGTCGAGTGGACCGAACTGCCCACCCTGACCGAACCGATCGCCGGCTACAACTACGGCCTGCGCATCAGCGACATCACCGTCTCCTGACCCAGGACGCGCTCCTGTGGCCGCCGGTCGGCGACCTTCCGCAACGGAATAGATCGACACCGCGCAGGGTTTGACCCCTTGGAAGCGCGGAAATGCCACCGCGAAACCCTTCGACGAGTACGGAAGAAGGCCTACACCCGTGAGCCCCGACTTCACCCCGGCCCTCAAGCTCGATCTCGGCGCAACGCCTCCCGGTACGGCCGAGTCCGACCAGCAGCAGGTTGCGGACGGAGATTCCACGGTGCATGACGTCGTCATCGTCGGCTCCGGTCCCGCTGGTTACACCGCTGCGATCTACACGGGCCGAGCCAACCTGAAGCCCGTTGTGATCGCCGGGTCGGTCACCGCCGGCGGTGACCTCATGCAGACCACCGAGGTGGAGAACTACCCCGGGTTCACCGACGGCATCATGGGCCCGGAGTTGATGGCCACCATGCAGGCCCAGGCCGAACGGTTCGGTGCCGACGTGCGCTACGAAGACGCGGTCAAGCTCGAGCTGGACGGTGAGGTCAAGAAGATCACCGTGGAAGGCGGCGAGGTCCTCCGCGCCAAGACCGTCATCCTGGCCACCGGCTCGGCCTACCGTGAACTGGGCCTGGAGGACGAAAAGCGCCTCTCCGGCCACGGTGTCTCCTGGTGCGCCACCTGTGACGGGTTCTTCTTCAAGGGTCAGAACATCGCGGTGGTCGGCGGTGGCGACTCGGCGATCGAGGAGGCCACCTTCCTGACCAAGTTCGCGGACAAGGTCACCTTGATCCACCGTCGGGACGAGTTCCGCGCTTCGGAGATCATGCAGAAGCGCGCCTTCGATGACCCCAAGATCGAGATCCTGTGGAACAAGCAGGTCATCGGAATTTCCGGCGAGTCCAAGGTTCAGGAACTGAGCCTCGAGGACACCGTCACCGGGGACGTCTCGGCGCTGCCCGTCACGGGCCTGTTCGTCGCCATCGGATCCGATCCTCGAACGGACCTGTTCAAGGACCAGGTCGAACTCACTCCTGAGGGCACGGTTGCCGTGCAGGGCCGTTCCTCCAAGACGACCCTTCCGGGCGTGTTCGCCGCCGGCGACGTCTTGGACCCCACCTATCGCCAGGCGGTCACCGCCGCAGGATCCGGCTGCGTGGCCGCGATCGACGTCGAGCACTACCTGGCCGAGCACTCCGCCCGAGCACAGGATCAGGACCAACTGACCGCGCCCTCGGCGGCGCAGCGTTCTCCGCTTCCGCACTGATCCCGAACTTCCACGTGAACTCCCGAAAGGAACCCTCATGAGCACCACCGACGTGACCACTTCGAACTTCGAGACCGAGGTCCTCAACTCCGACAAGCCCGTGATCGTGGACTTCTGGGCCGAATGGTGCGGGCCCTGCCGCATGGTGGGCCCCGTCCTGGAAGCCATCTCCGACGAACACGCGGACTCCGTCAAGGTCGTCAAGCTGAACGTTGACGAGAACCAGGAGATTGCCGCCAAGTACGGCATCACCTCCATCCCGGCCGTTTATCTCTTCGACGGCGGAGAGGTCCAGAAGCAGAGCATCGGTGCCAAGCCCAAGTCGGCGCTGGAGAAGGAATTCGCCGAATACCTCGGCCAGGCCTGAGACCGGCACCGATCGTCCCGTTCGTCTAGTGCTGCGTAGGTCACCGGAACCGCAACACTTGGATTCCAATACGCGGCACAGATGACACCACGCCCCCGCAGACCCCGACTCCGTGTAGTTTTGCGGGGTCGGGGTCTGGCGTTGGGTGATTCTGTTTTTATAAGCCCACTTATTATTGACGGCAGCTGCCTGGTTCCATCGCCGAGCCTGCTGCCCGCACCCGCACCTTGATTCCGCAAGCCGCCCGCCCACCCGTCACCTCCACCGGTGGCAGAAGCATCCACCACGAGGCACCACGACTCATGTCCGAAGACATCACCAAGCCCCTGCAGTTCGGAACGAAGGATCGTCGCGTCGTAGGACTCAGGGAGCGTCTGATCCGCACGGGGCCTGCCCCGCACGGCTTGGATCCTCGGGACGTGGACGACCCCACAGCATTCGACGACGTCGTCCAGACCACCGTCCGTGGCTTCCAGCAGGCCCGAGGGCTGCTGGTCGACGGCGTGGTCGGCCCCGAGACGGAACGGCGGTTGAACGAAGCGCAGTACACCCTGGGCGATCGACGCCTCCACTGGGATGTCAACGAACCCCTACGAGGCGAGGACGTCGAGCGGCTTCAGGACAACCTGTCCCAGCTCGGTCTCTATTACGGCCATCTCACGGGCACCTTCGACGAGAAGACCCATCACGCGGTGGTCGAGCTGCAGCACAGTCTCGGCCTTCAGGCCACCGGGGCCGTTGACTCCCAAACCATCGCGGCACTGGCCAGGGTCAACAAGAAGATCTCCGATTCCAAGGCGTTCTCCCTTCGCGACTATCACCGGTTGGAGCGCGCCACGGACGCCATTCGTTCCCAACGGGTCGTCCTGGTCCCGGCGATGTTCACGAACAACCCCGTGATCCCCGCCGGCGCTCCGGACAACTACCGAGAGATCGCCGAACGCATCACCGTCGATGTCGCCGTGAGAGCTCACGAACTCTTGAACGAGGTGGGGGCCACGCCGGTCCTCGTTGCGAATCGGCCCGTGGTCGACCGTCGCGGCACCCACATCGACGTGCGGTCCTCCATTGACGAGGCGCTCGGCACCAGCCGCGACGCCGTCGTCGTGGTGCTGGACACGGACTGGAACCGGTCGTCCGCGGCGCACGGAGTGTCGGTGTTCTACTGGGGCGACGACGACCGCGCCAAGGCCACGCTCTCGCCGATCGGTGAACGGGCCGCTGCCCTGACCCTGCGCGAGATCATCGCCCGCACCGGTGCCCTGGACCTGGGCACCCATGGACGGCAGTGGGGAGTGCTGCGCCTCAACAGCGTGCCCACAATTTCGCTGGATCTCGGGTACTTGTCCAACCCCGGTGAGCTTTCCCGACTGGAAGACCCGGAGTTCCGTACGCACATGGCCACGGCCGTCGTCGTCGGACTCCAACGCATGTACCTCCAGGCCTCCGAAGACATGCCGACGGGCACCATGAATGCCGTGGACCTGGCCCGCGAGATCGCCCGTCGGCCGCAGTCCTGAGCAATATGTTTCACGTGAAACGGCCCCGACATCCCGTGAGTTGTCGGGGCCGTTCTCTCGTCTCTGCCCCCTGGCAGAGTGAATGGCTTGCCTGCTACTCCTGGTTCTCCGGCAATCCCTGCGGATCCAGGACCGAAATGATCCGGTTCAGATCCTCGACGGAAGCGAACTCGATGGTCATCCGACCCTTGCGGGCACCCAGATTGATCTTCACGCTGGTGTCCAGCTTGTCGGAGAACGCGTCCGCGATGTAGTCGAGCCGCTCCCTGTGTCGCTCTTGCGTCTGAGCGCTGCGACGAACGGTTGGCTTGCGGCTCTTGGACAGCGTCACAGCTTCTTCAGTAGCTCGAACGGACAGGCCCTCGGCAACAATGCGTTGAGCGAGCCGCTCCATCTCCGCCGGGTCCTCCAAAGCCAAGAGGGCACGAGCATGGCCTGCGGACAGGATGCCGGCGGCCACTCGACGCTGCACCAGAGCTGGGAGCCTCAAAAGCCGCAACGTGTTGCTGATCTGCGGCCGCGATCTCCCGATTCGACGCGACAGCTCCTCCTGAGACGCGCCGAACTCCTCCATCAACTGCTGGTATGCAGCCGCCTCTTCCAGGGGATTCAGCTGTGATCGGTGAAGGTTCTCCAGCAACGCATCGCGCAACAGATCGTCGTCACTGGTTTCACGCACGATCGCGGGGATGCGCTCCAGGCCGGCTCGCTGCGTGGCGCGCCAACGGCGCTCACCCATGACCAGCTCATACGCGGGTCCTTCCGCCTCCCGCGATGGACGTACGACGACGGGCTGAAGGACTCCCAGCTCGCCGATGGAGTAGGCGAGCTCTGCAAGTTCGTCCTCGTCAAACACCTGTCGTGGCTGCTTGCGGTTCGGGTGAATGTCATTGACATCGACTTCCCTGAACGAGGCCCCGGGCACGGTCTGGAGAGATTCCCCATCCTCCGGCCTTGATTCAGCAGACGCTGTGACCGGCCGCTCTCCGGTTTTCGATGTGTCTATGACTGCATTCTCAGGCTGTCCTTGTCCCGTTTCACGTGAAACATTGTCCGTCAACGCACTGGAGTTAACGACTGCGGGGAGGTCAGGAGAGGGATTGTCTACATCTTCACTCTTCGCCGACTCTGTAGCGGATGGTGTGAAGAACATGTCCGAGGGCCGGCGCGACCCCTCGGACCGCGGGGTACCACCGAGGTTCATCCTCGCGCGCATCGCCTCTTGACGTGCTTCGGCGCTCACACTCCGCTTGCGACCGTTCGGCGTTTCACGTGAAACGCCCTCGTTGTCGCTCGACTTCCGCTCATCGACGCCCCCACCGTTGGCGGAAGCCTTCTTCTCATCATCCTTGGACTTTTGCCCAGGGGACTTGGACTTCGCCTTGGAGCTCTGCTTCTCGGCCTTCGGGCCGGTGCCACCTGCACTTCCCGACTTCCGCTTGGAAGTTCCGCCACCGGCCTTAGCCTTCGACTCAAGGGAGGAGCCTTGACTCTTCTTCTCGGTGGAGGAGTTGGAGTCTGCGTCATTTGATCTCGACTTTTCAGGCACCCCAGTCTCGGGTCGGTCCGACGACCCACCCGTTTCACGTGAAACGTCGGTCGTCCCCGACTGTGGGGTACGTGTGTTCTCAAACGCGACAACATCGTCGTCAGCTGGGGTACTTCCAGGTATCTCATCCGTCGTATGACCACTCGGAATCAACGCACCCAATCCGCGTCCAAGGCCTCTTCGTCGCTCCGCCACAGTTCGCTCCATTCACATCGACAACTCGGACGATTCTACTTGGGTGGAGAACTCGAACGGACCCCTTGTCGCCGTTTCACGTGAAACCGTTGGGACATAGTTGCAATGCAGTAGCAACGCACCAGCCACACAGCCCGCGCTTCCTATACCTCCAGCCACCGCCTACGAAGTCTTAGCTGATGACCCTGACGCAAGCTCCGTCACGCTAGTGGGCTGCCATGGGAGATGGAATCTGATGTTTCACGTGAAACGTGCGATCCCAGATGATCCGGCAAGCCGAGCCGCAGCCGTCGTCCCGCACGTGAATCCATTCACCAACAGACCCCTAGGAACCACCGGTGACCGTCACCAGCGAGCTCTCGGATGCTCAAGACCTTCCTCAAGGAACGACAGCCGACAAGGTGAACCCTGGTCGTGAGTTCGTCCCAACTCATGTCTACGGATGCCCCCATCCAGGAATCTCGTCAGAAGTGGCGGGCAATAGGAAAGGGCACCGTTTCACGTGAAACGGCGCCCCCCTTGGCGACCAACGAAGTCAGTTCAGGTTCTACTGGCTGACCTGTCCACCTCGCATGGCAATTTCAGCTGCCGCCTCCAGGTAGGCCAGGGAGCCCGTCGATTGAGGGTCATAGGTGATGACCGACTGCTGGTAGCTCGGTGCTTCAGAAATCCGAACCGAGCGCGGGATCATCGTCTCCAGGACCTTGTCCGGGAAGTGGGTACGAACCTCGTCGGCAACCTGTGACGCCAGGTTCGTGCGGCCGTCATACATCGTCAACATGATGGTTGAGACGTTGAGCGACGGGTTGAGGTGCTTCTGGATCATGCCGATGTTGTTGAGGAGCTGGCTGAGTCCCTCGAGCGCGTAGTACTCGCACTGGATCGGAATCAGTACTTCGGACGCGGCCACGAAGGCATTGATCGTGAGCAGACCAAGACTGGGAGGGCAATCAATGAAGATGTAGTCAAGCCGCTCCAGGCCGGCCTCTTCACGATCCTTCCTGTACTGAGCGATTGCCCGGGACAACCGCTGTTCGCGGGCCACCATCGAAACCAACTCGATCTCTGCGCCCGCAAGATCAATGGTCGCCGGTGCCACGAACAATCGTTCGCTTTCGGGCGACTCCACCACCGCGTCCTTCAGGGGTAGCTCGTCGACCAACACGTCGTAGACGCTGTTGACCTCCGTGGAGTGGGGGATTCCCAGTGCCGTGGACGCGTTGCCCTGGGGATCGTTGTCGATGACCAACACGTTCTGTCCCTGCTTGGCCATTGCAACAGCCAAGTTCACAGAGGTACTGGTCTTCCCCACGCCGCCCTTCTGGTTGCTGATGGTGAACACGCGGGTGTCAGCCGGGCGCTGGACGTCAAGCTTCTGCAGACGCTGCCGTCGCTGGTTCTCTTCCACGAGCTTCCTCCCGAGCGGGCCGTCTCCCGCACTTCGATGGACTTCGGCGTTGGTGATACCGGGTTCCCGCACGATGGTCCTCGCACGGTCCGGGACGATCCTGTCGGGGGAGGCCACCGGATCGGGTGGTAGTTCGCGGTCGTCCACCCGATGGACGTCGTGCTGCGGCATCGATTGGCCTCCGTTGATTGCCGTGAACGGTCATGGTCGGCCGTGGCAGCATCAGGGCTGCTGGCCGGGCTCCACCCTACCCGCTGTGAATTGAGCCCCCGGAGGTGCTCAGAGGCTCACCCGGACAACGGTTGTCGGTTCGTCGAGCAAGTCCTGACCCACTGTCAGGATCTCGGTCCGATCCGCTTTCCACCGCTTGAGCTTCTTCTGCGCCTTGTCGATCTCCGCCTGGGCCGAGCGACCCTTGAGTGCCAGGAGCTGGCCGTCACCGTCCAGCAGGGGCAGGGTGATGTCCAGGAGTCCGGTCAGGGCCGAGACCGCGCGAGCCGTGACGACGTCCACTCCACCGAGCTGATCGCGCGCCTGCTCGCCGCGGGTGCGCAGGATCTGCACATTGCCCAGCTGGAGGTCCTGTACCACTTCTTCGAGCCAGGTCACCCGACGTTCAAGGGGTTCGATCAGGGTGATCGAGATGTCGGGTCGGGCCAGGGCCAGGCAGAGTCCGGGGAGTCCGGCACCTGAACCGACGTCAGCCACGCGTGCGTCCCGGGGAATCAGGGACTCGACCACTGCACAGTTCAGGACGTGCCGTTCCCACAGACGGGGCACCTCCCGCGGTCCGATCAGGCCGCGAACAATGCCTGAGGACGCCAAGTGCCCCACGTAAGCCCGCGCGAGGTCGAGGTTGTCACCGAAAACCGCCTCCGCGGCCTCCAGCATCTTGCCCTCGAGAATCGGCGGTTCCTGGGGTTCGGGTGCCGGTCGGGAATCGGGGCCGGTGGGCGCCACAGCTCAGCCCTCGACGCTGATCACGATGTGTCGGCCCGCGCCTTCGCCTTCGGATTCCGAGTGCAGTCCGGCCTCGGCGACGACGTCGTGGACGATCTTGCGCTCGTAGGGGGACAGCGGGTCCAGGTGAACGGGTTCCCCGGTCGAGCGGGCCTTGTCCACGGCTTCCAGGGCCAGGTCCTTGAGTTTGCCCGCCCGCTGGTTGCGATGGCCTGCAATGTCCAGGACCAGTCGACTCCGGTGCTCGGTGGCGGCGAGCACCGCCAGTCGCACGAGTTCCTGAAGGGAATCGAGCACTTCACCGTCACGGCCCACCAGGATCTCGAGGTCCTCGGAGGTGCCCTCTTCGTTCAGCACCGACAGGTAGGTCCGGCCGTTGCGCACCTCGATGTCGATGTCGCCGTCCAGATCCGCCAGATCCAGTAGTTCTTCGAGGTAGTCCGCAGCGATCTCGCCTTCCTCGACCAGGGGGTCGACGTCGTCGTCCTGGTTCTCGGCTCCGGCCGCGTCTGCGGGCGCGGAATCGCGCCCGGAATCGGACTCGGGCCCGTTCTCCGGATCAGCGGGGACGTCGACGCCGGCGGCAACGGCAGCGGCGTCCACTTCCTGACCTGGTTCCAGGTCCTCGACCTCGATCGCCTCACCGGCGGTTTCGTTCTGGTTGTTGCTCACGGGAGCTCCTCGGGAAGTTCGTGGTGGATGCCGGCAGCGGCATTCGGAATGGACCGGGTGCGGCCAGGATCAGCGGCGGTGTGAACCGGGCCGCCGTCGCCCTACTTCTTGCCGGTCGACCCCGATCCGGAAGATCCGGTTCGGTTCGGTGAACCAGGGGCCTTCTTGGTCTGGGCCTTCTGACGCTTCTTGCTCATGGGCTGCTGGCGCTGTCCCGCGGCGGCCTTGGCGCGAGCCTCTTCGAGCTCGGCTTCGTGTTCTTCCTTGGACTTGCCGACGGGGGGCAGGCCCTTGGCGGCACGGCGCTCGTTGAGTTCACGTTCGGCCTGGGAACCGGGGGTGGGGTTGCGGCGGATCATCCAGTACTGCTGGCCCATGGACCACAGGTTGGAGATGGTCCAGTAGATGAGCACACCGATCGGGAAGTTGATGCCGGTCACGGCAAAGATGATCGGGAAGATGTAGATGATCATCTGCTGCTGGCGGTACATGGGCGACTCCTTGGTCGCCTCCGACACGTTCTTGGCCGCCAGCTGCTTCTGGGAGATGAACATGGTCACGGTCATCGCGATCACCAGCAGGATCGCGATGACGACGGTGGCCGTGTGGTTGCCGTCGCCCGGGCTGCGCAGCGTGGAGAACAGCGGGGCACCGAACAGGGTGCTGTCGTAGAACTGGTGGATCATGTCCGAGTTCAGGATCAGGATGCCCTCATCATTCGATGCAGCCTTGGGCACCCCGTTGAGCACCTGGAACAGGCCGAAGAAGATCGGCATCTGAGCCAGGATCGGCAGGCAGGAGGCCAACGGGTTGACGTTGTGCTCCTTGTACAGGGCCATCTGCTCCTGAGCCATGGCCTGGCGGGAGACCTGGTCGGTCTTGCCCTTGTACTTGGCCTGCAGCTTGGCCATCTCCGGTTGGATCACCTGCATACCGCGCATCGAGCGGATCTGCTTCATGAACAACGGAATGGTCAGGGTGCGCATGATGAGCGTGAGGCCCACGATGGCCAGCACCCAGGTCCACCCGCTGGCAGGATCCATCCCCACGGCGGTGAACAGCGAGTGGAACAGCCAGAGAACGGCGGAAACGGCCCATTTGAAGGGCCACAGGATCAGATCGAAGAAGTTCATGGGAAGGTCTCTCCTTAGGCCGAGTCCGTCGTACCGGTGGCAGTGCCGGTCCGGGATTCAGCCGGTGACGTCGCGTCACCGTCGGGTGTGCGATGCGCGCCGGCGACCGGGGCGCATGAGGCCAGCAGTCGTGCTCGGTCCTCGGGGGTGGGATGGTTCAGCAGCATGATGCGGGGCAGGTCCTCCACGGTGTGGAAGGCCCGACCGCCGTCGGGAACTCTGTCGATCCCACCGGCAGCCCAAGGGTGGCAACGCAACAGTCGCCGGACGGTGAGGCCCAAGCCGCGTACCGCTCCGTGCCGGGTGACGGACTCCAGGCCGTACGCCGAACACGTGGGGAAGTGTTTGCAGACGTCCCCGTAAAGCGGCGAAACCAGGGCCCGGTAGATCTTGAGGCCCGCGATCAGCAGATTCTGGGGCAGGAGCCACAGAACCTGCAGGGCCGTGTTCGGGTGCACGTATTCGGACGGTGCGGCGTCGAAGAGTTCCTGGGAGGTCTTCCGGTTCCCGGAATCTTGCGCGACTCCGGGGTCCACGGTCTCGGTCATGAGTGGGCTCCCGTCAGGGAATCCGCGCTGCCCCCGGCTTTGACCCTGGCCTTCGACCAGGCCGAGTTCCAGTCCGTGGCCAGTTCATGGAACGTTGCCTCCGCCGCCGGAGGGAGGGCCCTGACGACGACGTCGCATCCGGTCGGTCGTGATCGGACGCTGTCCTCCACCAGGGCCCGGAGCCGACGCTTGACCCGGTTGCGGGTCACCGCGTTGCCGATCGCCTTGGACACGACGAAACCGGCGCGGACCGGTTGGTCCGGGCCGGTGGGACGTACGTAGACGACAACGTTCCGGCGACCCTGACGGGCCCCGGAACGTGTGGTCGCTGCAAAGAGCGTGGACGTGCGCATCCTGTGTTGTGACGGAAGCACGCACTCACCCCTTGCGGATTGTGGTCGTTGACCGCCCGTCCAGACCCCCGGTTCCGTGAGGCCCCAGAGGTCAGGGCGCTGCGGTCGCGCGAACGATCTCAGGCAGAGAGGGAGGCGCGGCCCTTGGAACGGCGGGCCGACAGGATGGCGCGGCCGGCGCGGGTGCGCATGCGGGCACGGAAGCCGTGCTTCTTGGCGCGGCGGCGGTTGTTCGGCTGGAAAGTGCGCTTGCTCATTGTGAATCTCCCGAAAAAGGAAGGGCGGAACGGTTCATGTCGAGCGGGGCACGCAGCCGATTCAAGGGCGCGCGACGACCCGCTCAGTACGTGAGCCGGTCCACCTTTGCGGTGGTCATTGGGGTGTGTCCTGGACGACCGTGGATCACGAATGTACGGGCGCAATGCAGACACAAGACTGGGCAATTCTAGGCAGGGTGAGACATCCGGTCAACTGCGCGTGAGCGAGATCGCGCGGCTGTCGGCTGATGTTCTTCCGGTTGCCCACAACTGTGCACGGTCTCGAAAAAATCTTGTGGAAAACCTCGACCCGCCGCTTCCCAGTGACGGCGCGCGAGCAGGCGTGTAACTACAGAAGTGTAGTTCCCCGGCGGCCCGAAAACTCACTATGAGCACCGACGACGGGTGCTCTAGGCTGACGTTCGCGCCCCACCCCCAGCGCGATATCCACCGTTGTGAACAAGTCTGTGGAAATCGGGGGACCGTCCGGCCGACCAGTCCGGTGACCGCCCCCGAGAGATTCCCGGAGCCCGCAGCAGTGAGTCTTCAGCAGAACCAAGTGCTCGACGCGCAGTGGGCACAGTGCCTGGAAACTCTCACCGCGGATCCCTCCATCAGCCCCCGCCACCGTGGCTTCCTGAGCCTGGCCCAGCCGCGCGGCCTGATGGGATCCACCCTGTTGGTGGCGGTGCCCAACGAGCTGACTCGGGAAGTCTTCCAATCGACCATCGCGGCGGCCATCAGTAATGCCGTGACCCAGGCCTTCGGGGCGGACACCCTCATGGCGGTCGTGGTCGACACGGAACTCGACAAGGTCGAACAACCCCAGGCTGCCGAAGTCGGCGGTACCGGTGATCAGGAACGGTCAGATCACGCGACGTCAGGGAACTCCGGGAACACCCTGCCGCCGCTCGAGGAGTTGGAAGCCGAACGCGGATCATCGGGGCCCGAGCCGCTGCGTGACTCACAGCCCCTCGTCGTCGACTACGGCGCACCCGAGCCGGTGGAGCCCGAACCCGTCTCGTCCAACGGGACAGTGCCGCACACCGATGCCACAGCAGTTGCTCGTGAGGATCACGGCACGGCCACGGCCGAGACCACCGAATGGAACTCCTCCGCGCGGCTAAACCCCAAGTACATCTTCGAGTCCTTCGTGATCGGCCAGTCGAACCGATTCGCCCACGCCGCCGCGTTTGCCGTGGCCGAAACCCCGGCGAAGGCCTACAACCCGCTGTTCATCTACGGCGATTCCGGGCTGGGCAAGACGCACCTGCTCCACGCGATCGGCCATTACGGCAAGCGCCTCTACCCGGAGATGCGCGTGCGCTACGTGAACTCGGAAGAGTTCACCAATGACTTCATCAACTCCATCCGCGACGACGAGGGCTCCTCCTTCAAGGAGATCTACCGCAACGTGGACATGCTGCTGATCGACGACATCCAGTTCCTGGCCGGCAAGGAGCACACGCAGGAGGAGTTCTTCCACACGTTCAACTCCCTGCACAACCACGAGAAGCAGATCGTGATCACCTCCGACATGCCGCCCAAGCAGCTCACGGGCTTCGCGGACCGGATGCGGTCGCGCTTCGAGTGGGGTCTGATCACGGACGTTCAGCCGCCCGAGTTGGAAACCCGCATCGCCATTCTGCGCAAGAAGGCGGACGCGGACGGCATGAAGGCCTCTCCGGAAGTCCTGGAGTACATCGCCTCTCACATCTCGACCAACATCCGGGAGCTCGAGGGTGCGTTGATCCGCGTGACCGCATTCGCCTCGCTGAACAAGCAGGAAGTGGACCTCCCGCTCGCGGAGTTGGTCCTCAAGGACCTGATCACGGACGACGACGGCGGTGAGATCACCGCGGCCACGATCCTGGGGCAGACCGCTGCGTACTTCGACATCTCCTTGGACGAGCTCAAGTCCAAGTCACGGACCAGGACCCTGGTGACCGCCCGTCAGATCGCCATGTACCTGTTGCGCGAGCTCACGGACATGTCACTGCCCAAGATCGGTCAGGAACTGGGCGGCCGCGACCACACCACGGTCATGCACGCAGACCGCAAGATCCGCACCTTGATGGCGGAGCGGCGTCAGATCTTCAACCAGGTCACCGAACTGACCAACCGCATCAAGCAGCAACAGCGCACGGGCTGACACGTTCTCTCCACCGCCAGGCTCTTCACCGGTCACTGCCGAACGTGCCACCGGTGAACCAGCCGGCGATCACTCCAGGGGCTACCTCGAATGAGGCGGCCCCTGACTTTTCCACAGGGTGCGGCCCGCATCGACAAGGACGGATCGTTTTGTAATCACAAGATTTGGTGCGGTGTGGACGTCCTGTGCACGGTGGAGAATCACCACCTGTGGACAACTCTGTGGAGAACAGCTTCTTCGGAGTGGACAACTTAGGGCTGCGGGTGGACGACGTGTGGAGATCCGCGGAATGACAAGGATGTTCTTCCACGGAGAGGGATTCGTTCCGTGGATCCAGGACCACAGGAAACCCACAGGTCGATCGTTGAGCTGGGGCCCTCAGACATGGTTTTCCACATCTTCCACAGGGGTTATTAACACTCCTACCCATCTTCTTCTCTTCTCCGAACAACGTTCGAGGGATCTGACCCGGCACGTGTAATTACAAGCTCTCCACGATCGATGAGTTCTGTCCCCACCCAGATCATCTGACGCTGGCACGCAGGTGCACACCGGATGGATTACCTGGAGCGACGCCGATAGCATGCTGTCGTCGTGTGTTCGGTCCCGGACCGCGCGGCATTGCGAATGAAAGGCTGCCAACCCGTGAAGTTCTCCGTGGAACGTGACGTCCTGGCTGAGGCTGTGACCTGGACAGCTCGATCGTTGTCCCCCAGGCCTCCGGTCCCGGTGCTCTCCGGTCTGCTGCTCAAGGCGGAAGCCGGGCAGGTTTCTCTGGCGGGCTTCGACTACGAGATCTCTTCGCGGGTGTCCATCGATGCCGAGATCCAGGAGGAAGGGACCACCTTGGTCTCCGGTCGCCTTCTGGCCGACATCTGCAGATCCCTGCCCTCCGCTCCGGTCGACGTCGTCGCCGAGGATGGGAAACTGACCCTGACCTGCCGGTCCTCACGGTTCAACCTGGCAGCCATGCCCGTCGAGGAATACCCGGAACTGCCCGGACTCCCGGAGGTTTCCGGTGTGGTGGACGGCGCCGAGTTCGCACAGGCCGTTGCCCAGGTCAACATCGCGGCGTCCAAGGACGACACCCTGCCGATCCTGACCGGTGTTCGGGTGGAGATCGACGGCGAACGGATGACCCTGCTGGCCACGGACCGTTACCGCCTGGCCATGCGCGAGCTCACCTGGCGTCCCGGCAGCTCGTCGCTGCAGACCTCGGCGTTGGTCAAGGCCAAAACGCTCAACGACATCGCCAAGACCCTCGGCCCCGCGGGTGACCTGAACATTGCCCTCTCCGATTCAGCGGAACTGGTGGGCTTCGAATCCGGTGGCCGCCGGACCACGTCCCTATTGATCGACGGCGAATACCCCAAGATCCGCTCCCTGTTCCCGGAATCCACTCCGATCACGGCCTCCGTGAAGACCTCTGAGCTGGTCGAAGCCGTACGTCGTGTGTCCCTGGTCGCGGAGCGCAACACCCCGGTACGGCTGGCCTTCACCGAAGGACAGGTGGCACTGGACGCCGGCACCGGGGAGGACGCCCAGGCTTCCGAGATCATCGAGGCCAACCTTCAGGGCGACGACATCACGGTGGCCTTCAACCCCACCTACCTCTCCGAGGGCCTGCACGCTTTCGGCTCCGAGTACGTGCGGTTCTCCTTCACGGCACCGCCCAAGCCGGCTGTTCTCTCCGCCCAGGAGGAATCCGACGGCGAGGACCGCGACGACTACCGGTACCTCCTGATGCCGGTCCGCCTGCCCAACTCCTGATGTCCGCAGGGGCGGTCGGAGAACTCGCCCTCTCACCCAGCGGGGGTCGCCGTGCATCTTGAGAGCCTGTCTCTGGTGGATTTCCGCACCTACGCGGCTCTTGACCTTGCCCTGGGCCCCGGGATCACCGTGTTCCTGGGCTCCAACGGGGTCGGCAAGACCAACATCGTGGAGGCCGTGGACTTCACGGCGACCCTGGGCTCCCACCGGGTGTCCTCGACGGCACCGCTGATCCGGATGGGTGCCGAGCGCGCCGTCATTCGTGCCGGGGTCCGACGCGCGGGCCATCGCACCACGCTGGAGTTCGCCCTGGAGAACGGGAAGGCCAACACCGTTCGGATCAACCGCGGGTCCGCAACGCGAGCGCGGGAGGCGCTGGGAACCGTGCACACGGTGCTGTTCTCCCCCGAGGACCTGGCGTTGATCAAGGGCGATCCCTCCAACCGGCGCCAGTTCCTGGACGAGCTGGCCACATCCATGCGTCCCGTTCTGGCGGGAGTGCGCGCCGACTACGACAAGACCGTCAAGCAGCGCAACGCCCTGTTGAAATCCGCCCGTGCCGCCGGCCGGGTGACCGACGCGCACCTGGCGACCTTGTCCGTCTGGAACGAGCAGTTGGCAACCTCCGGGGCGCAGTTGTTGCACGCCCGGCTCCAGCTCGTGAAAGCGCTGGAGCCGGAGGTCCACCGAGCCTACGCCCAATTGACCGACGGTCCTCGGTTCCCGTCCCTGCGCTACCGGTCCTCCGTCCTGCCTGCGGAGGCCGAGGGACGGGTCGCGGATCTGGAGCACTTCTCCGTGGCCGACCTCCGACACCTGATCCTCGAAGCCTGCGAGCGGATGCAGAGCAAGGAAGTCGACCGGGCCATGTCCCTGGTGGGCCCGCATCGTGACGAACTCGAGCTCAATCTGGGTGACTTCCCCGCCAGGGGCTATGCCTCCCACGGCGAGATGTGGTCCTATGCGCTCGCCCTGCGCCTGGGGTCCTGGTACGTGCACCTGGACGACGACCGCAGCGAAGGTGCCTCACCCATCCTGATCCTGGACGACGTGTTCGCCGAGCTGGACGCGCGCCGTCGCGACCGTCTGGCCGAGGCGGTCTCCGGTGCCGAACAGGTGCTGGTCACCGCGGCCGTGGCCGACGACGTGCCCAGCGCCCTGCGGGACGCGCAGGGCAACGAGGCGATCAGAGTGATTGCCGTGTCACCGGGGAGGGTGGAAACGGCCGAGGAAACGGCGAGGGAGACGGCCGAGGGCAGCGATGAGTGAGCAGCCCGAGGATGATCCGAACGGTGAGCTCAACGTGGTGCGCATCAGCGACGAGGTCGACGCGGCGGCCGCGGCGCTGACCCGGGTCCGCTTCGCGGCGGAATCCCGCGGGCAGGGGCGGCTGTACGGTGCGGCGGCCAAGGCCAATCTGCGGAACTTCGCCGCCGCCATGGATTCGCGGACCGCCAGCCCGGTGCGCAAGCGCGAGGAACAGACCGACCCCCGGCAACTCGGCGGGTACTCGGGTGCCGGTGTGTCCGCTCGGGACCCGCAGGGCGTCGGGTCCGTCATGCAGCGATTCGTGTCCGGACGGGGCTGGCGCACACCGGTTGCGGTGGGCTCGGTCATGAACATGTGGCCCAAGATCGTGGGTCCGTACATCGCCGAACACTGCGTGCCGGAGGCCTTCGAGGACACCGTGCTCAAGATCCGGTGCTCCTCCACGGCGCAGGCCACGAACCTGCGCATGTTGGAGTCCCAGGTGCTGAAGAGCATCGAGACGGAGCTCGGTACGGGGATCGTGACCCGCCTGGAGATCCACGGACCGGTGGCACCGAACTGGAAGCGCGGCCCCAGGACCGTGCGTGGTCGTGGACCGAGGGACACCTACGGATGATTCGGTGAACGACGTCCCGGTGGTCCGAACCGTGGAACGCTGACAGACCGCCTCGGGGCCTGGTGGATGACAAGGGGCACATCTCCCTGCCTCCCAGTGGCTCCTACCGACTGTTTTTGCCCGATGGGGGCCACTTTCACTCTGAATCGACGCCCGTGTGCGCGCGTTTCCGGTAAGATGTCACACAGACAAACACCCAGCGCATCGCGCACGCGGAGGCTCCGCCCGATGGTCGAGCATCCCGTGCGATTTTTGTGCCGCCCGGAGCGCCGTGACGAACCGGACGTCGAGCATCGACGTCGTCGAACGTAGGCCGTCGCGCCCGCGGAACCCGGGTGAGAACCAGGAGGAACCTAGAGCTCGTGGCAGATCAGCAGAGCCCGAACAGCGGCTACGGCGCCAGTGACATCACCGTTCTGGAAGGCCTGGAAGCGGTTCGCAAGCGTCCTGGCATGTACATCGGATCCACGGGCCCGCGGGGCCTGCACCACTTGGTGTACGAGGTCATCGACAACTCGGTGGACGAGGCCCTGGCGGGCTACTGCGACCACATCGAGGTCGTGCTCCAGAGCGACGGCGGAGTGCGGGTCACGGACAACGGCCGTGGCATCCCGGTGGACCTGCACCCCACGGAGGGCAAGCCCACCGTGGAGGTGGTCATGACCATCCTGCACGCTGGCGGAAAGTTCGGCGGCAGCGGGTACGCGGTCTCCGGCGGTCTGCACGGCGTGGGCATCTCCGTGGTCAACGCCCTGTCCGCGCGGGTGGACACCGAGGTCCGCCGGCAGGGTTACGCCTGGCGCATGAGCTTTGCCAACGGCGGCGTGCCGCAGGGTGAACTGGTCCAGGGTGAGGAGACGGAGGCCACCGGTACCTCCCAGACGTTCTGGCCGGATCCCGAGATCTTCGAGACCGTCGAGTTCGACTTCGAGACCCTCCGGGCCAGGTTCCAGCAGATGGCCTTCCTCAACAAGGGCCTGCGCATCACCCTGACCGACGAGCGTTCCCTGGACGACTCCGGTGACGAGGTCGCCGGGGAGAAGCGCGTGGAGATCACGGGCGACGACGCCGTCGACGGTGCCGCTTCCGAGGGCGAAGCTGGCCAGGACGTGACCGCCAAGGAGGGCGACTCCGCCAAGGCGGAGGTGCTCAACAAGGTGGGCGTCACGGAGGACGGGCACCGCAAGGTGGTCTACCAGTACGACCTGGGTCTGCTGGACTACGTCACGTTCATCAACGACGGCAAGAAGGCCGATCGCGTGCACGACGACGTCATCGCCTTCGAAACCGAGGACGAGGGGCGACAGCTCTCGCTCGAGATCGCGATGCAGTGGACCACGGCCTACAGCGAGTCCGTGCACACCTATGCGAACACGATCAACACGCACGAGGGTGGCACCCACGAAGAGGGCTTCCGCACCGCGCTGACCACGCTGATCAACCGCAAGGCGCGGGAGTTCAAGCTGCTGCGGGACAAGGACGACAACCTCACCGGCGACGACGTGCGCGAGGGACTGACCGCGGTGATCTCCGTGAAGCTCGGTGAGCCGCAGTTCGAGGGCCAGACCAAGACCAAGCTGGGCAACTCCGAGGCCAAGCCGTTCGTGCAGCGTGTGGTCAACGACGAGTTCGGTGACTGGCTGGAGCGCAACCCGCAGGCCGGCAAGGACATCATCCGCAAGGCCATCAGCGCGTCCCAGGCGCGGCTGGCCGCTCGCAAGGCGCGGGAGACCACCCGTCGCAAGGGTCTGCTGGAGTCCGGCGGCATGCCCGGCAAGCTCAAGGACTGCTCCTCCAAGGATCCCTCCCGCTCGGAGATCTACCTGGTGGAGGGTGACTCCGCGGGTGGTTCGGCCGTGCAGGGCCGCGATCCCGCACACCAGGCGATTCTTCCGCTGCGCGGCAAGATCCTGAACGTGGAGCGTGCGCGCCTGGACCGGGCGCTGTCCAATGCCGAGGTGCAGTCCATGATCACGGCCTTCGGGTCGGGGATCGGCGACGACTTCGACATCGAGAAGGCGCGGTACCACAAGATCGTGCTCATGGCCGATGCCGACGTGGACGGTCAGCACATCACCACGTTGCTGCTGACCCTGCTGTTCCGCTTCATGCGGCCGCTGATCGAGCACGGTTACGTGTACCTGGCGCAGCCGCCGCTGTACCGGCTCAAGTGGTCCAACGCCCCGCACGACTACGTGTTCTCCGACGCGGAACGCGACGAGGCGCTCAAGAAGGGCTACGCCAACAACCAGCGTCTGCCCAAGGACAACGGGATCCAGCGCTACAAGGGCCTGGGCGAGATGTCCTACACCGAGCTGTGGGAGACCACGATGGATCCGGAGACCCGCACGCTGCTGCAGGTGACCATGGAGGACGCGGCCGCCGCCGAGCAGGTCTTCTCCGTGCTGATGGGCGAGGACGTCGAGTCCCGCAAGGAATTCATCCAGAAGAACGCCAAGGACATCCGCTTCCTAGACATCTGATCGTTCATGTTGGTTCCGGCATACACACTGGTGAGAGCCGGCACACGAGATCAAATAAGGACGTCGGAGCGACGTCCCGGGAAGAAGTAGTCAGACAAGGACGGAAACGGCACGAATGAGTGACGAGACTCAGGCAACGCCCCAGGACCCCACGCCGGGCGACCAGACCGGCACGGAGGTCGAGGCGACCACGGTGGACGGCGCGGTCATCACCGAGCGCGTCGAGCAGGTGGACCTGCAGACCGAGATGCAGCGGTCCTACCTGGACTACGCCATGGCGGTCATCGTGGGCCGCGCCCTCCCGGATGTCCGGGACGGGCTCAAGCCCGTGCACCGCCGCGTGATCTACACGATGTACGACGGCGGGTTCCGCCCGGACCGCGCGTTCAACAAGTGCGCTCGCGTGGTGGGCGACGTGATGGGTCACTACCACCCGCACGGTGACTCGGCGATCTACGACGCCCTGGTGCGTCTGATCCAGCAGTGGGTCATGCGCTATCCGCTGGCCCTGGGTCAGGGCAACTTCGGTTCCCCGGGCAACGACGGCGCAGCCGCCCCGCGGTACACCGAGACCAAGATGGCGCCGTTGGCCATGGAGATGGTCCGGGACATACACGAGGAAACCGTGGATTTCCAGGACAACTATGACGGCAAGAACCAGGAGCCCGTGGTCCTGCCGGCCAGGTTCCCGAACCTCTTGGCCAACGGGTCCTCCGGCATCGCCGTCGGCATGGCCACCAACATCCCGCCGCACAACCTGCGGGAACTGGCCGACGGTGTGCAGTGGGCGCTGCAGAACCCGGAGGCCTCCCGGGAGGAACTGCTGGAGGCGCTGCTCAAGCGCATCAAGGGTCCGGACTTCCCCACCGGGGCGCAGATCCTGGGTCACAAGGGCATCGAGGACGCGTACCGGACCGGCCGTGGCTCCATCAAGATGCGCGCCGTGGTCAACGTGGAGGAGATCCACGGACGCACGTGCCTGGTGGTCACCGAGCTGCCGTACATGGTCAACCCGGACAACCTGGCCGTGAAGATCGCCGACCTGGTCAAGGAAGGCAAGATCCCGGGCATCGCGGACATGCGCGACGAGACCTCGGGCCGCACGGGCCAGCGTCTGGTGATCGTGCTCAAGCGGGACGCGATCCCCAAGGTGGTGCTGAACAACCTCTACAAGCACACCCAGCTGCAGGAGAACTTCTCCGCCAACATGCTGGCGCTGGTGGACGGCGTTCCGCGCACCCTGTCCCTGGACGCCTTCATCCGGCACTGGGTCAAGCACCAGATCGAGGTCATCGTCCGGCGTACGCAGTACCGCCTGCGTCAGGCCCAGGAAGAGGCCCACATCCTGCGCGGCCTGCTCAAGGCGCTCGACGCCCTGGACGAGGTCATTGCCCTGATCCGTCGCTCGCCCACTCCGGACGAGGCCCGCACCGGGTTGATGGAGCTGCTGGACATCGACGAGGAACAGGCTCAGGCCATCCTCAACATGCAGCTGCGTCGCTTGGCGGCCCTGGAGCGGCAGAAGATCCAGGACCGTTTTGCGGAGCTGGAAGAGATGATCCGTAATTACGAGGCGATCCTGGCCTCCGAGGAACGTCAGCGGCAGATCATCTCTGAGGAACTGCAGGAGATCGTCCAGCGCTACGGGGACGATCGTCGCACCGAGATCCTCATGGGCTACGACGGCGACATGTCCGTCGAGGACCTGATCCCGGAGGAAGACGTCGTCGTGACCATCACCCGCGGTGGGTACGTCAAGCGCACCCGATCGGACGAGTACCGGGCCCAGCGCCGCGGTGGCAAGGGTGTTCGCGGTGCCACGCTGCGCGGCGACGACGTGGTGGAGCACTTCTTCACCACCACCACGCACCGCTGGATCCTGTTCTTCACCAACTTCGGCCGGGTGTACCGCACCAAGGCCTATGAGTTGCAGGAGGCCGGACGCGATGCCAAGGGTCAGCACGTGGCCAACGTGATGGCCTTCCAGCCGGACGAGCACATCGCGCAGGTCATGGAGCTGCAGAGCTACCAGGACGCCCCGTACCTGGTGCTGGCCACCCGCCGGGGCCTGGTCAAGAAGACCCGCCTGGAGGACTACGACACCAACCGGTCCGCCGGCGTGATCGCGATCAACCTGCGCGACGGTGACGAGCTGGTCTCCGCCAAGCTGGTCTCCACGGACGATGACATGCTGTTGGTCTCCCGCAACGGCCAGTCCTTGCGCTTCAACGCGACCGACGAGGCCCTGCGGCCCATGGGGCGTGCGACCTCCGGAGTGACCGGCATGAAGTTCCGCGAGGACGACGAGCTGCTGGCGGCCCAGGTGGTCCGCGACAACACGGAGAGCTTCGTGTTCGTGGTGACCGAAGGCGGTTACGCCAAGCGCACGGTGGTGGACCAGTACCGCGTGCAGAACCGCGGTGGCCTGGGCATCAAGGTGGCCAAGCTCGACGACGACCGCGGCAAGCTGGCCGGCGCGCTGATCGTGGGCGCGAACGACGAGGTCATGGTGGTCATGTCCTCCGGCAAGGTGGTTCGCTCCGCCGTGTCCGAGGTCCCCGCCAAGGGCCGCGACACCATGGGCGTGATCTTCGCCAAGCCCGCGCCCAAGGACTCCATCGTGGGTGTTGCCTGGAACGCAGATCGGCACATCGAGGAAGAGGTCGAAGCGGAGGCCGGAGAGGGCGCCGTCGTCGACGGTGGAGCCGCTGGTGAGGCCGAAACCCAGGCGACGGATGACGCCGTGGCACCATCTGCCGAAGCGGATGACGTAACGTTGGACGAAGGAAACCACGGAGGTGACGCATGAGCCCGAAGGCACGTTCGAGCACGAGCGGTCGAACCACACCCAAGTCGACCTCGGGTGCCAAGGCCGGATCGGCCTCGGGTAGTTCTTCGTCTGGTCAGGGGCCCGCGGGCGCCGGAACCAAGGTTGCGGACAAGAACCAGGGCAAGTCGCTGAGCAAGGCTCTGGGCAGGGGCTCCGGGGACGGCGACAAGTCCGGCAAGGCGGCCAACCGGCCGTCCACGAAGGGCCTGGTTCGCCCGGCACCGCGCGCCAAGGTGCGCCGCGCTCGCCTGGTGGTCTCCAAGGTGGACACCTGGTCCGTGCTGAAGCTGGCGTTCCTGCTGTCCGTGGCGCTGGGCATCATCACGCTGGTGGCCGCAGTGCTGCTGTGGATCCTCATGGACATCACGGGCCTGTTCAACGGCATCAACGAGCTCATGAGAATGCTGGCCGGGCCGGAGGGCTCCACGGACATCCGTGAGGTGGTCTCGCTGGGGCAGGTGGCGGTGGTCGCCACCGTGTTCGCGGTGATCAACGTGATCCTGTTGACGCTGCTGTCCGTGTTGGGCGCGGTGCTCTACAACTTGGCCGCCGGGCTGATCGGCGGAATCGGTCTTACCCTGACCGACGACTGAGCATGCTCGATTCCGACCCCCGCCCGGGTTTGTGGGGGTTGGCGCCCATCGTGTAATGTCTTCTCTCGGTCCAAGCCCCAGGACAGTAGTTCTGGTCCAGGACCCACGGGCGTATAGCTCAGACGGTTAGAGCGCTTCGCTGATAACGAAGAGGTCCCAGGTTCAATTCCTGGTACGCCCACGGAATCGATGTCCAGGACGGAGGTTCGCAACGTGAAGAAGATCCTTCTCACCGCTGCGGTCATCGTCACGGGCGCGATTGCCGCCGGAGTCGCCAACCAGCGATTCCAGGAGCAGGAAGCCGACCGCCAAGCGTGGCGAGAGGTGACCGACCCGGTCGAGTAGCACTCGACCACGGGGGCATGGCGCAATTGGTAGCGCATCTGCTTTGCAAGCAGAGGGTTAGGGGTTCGAGTCCCCTTGCCTCCACAAATGTGATGAGTCGAGTCATCGTTCATGGTGTTCAGACCCCAGTAGCCCTTGGTGGGGTTGATGTCGTGTTCGGAGAGGATCTCGCCGGTGGCGGTGGCTAGGACGGGGGCGTGAGGAACGAACTGATGACAGATTCGGTTTAGGCCGCGAGTGTGAGCGGCTCGGTTAGTTTTGCTTCGAACTCGATGGGCGTCGACCCGCCGAGCGTGTCCTGCGCTCGCTGCCGGTGATACTTCCGCCCGATCCAGACCACGATGGCCAGACGC
>NZ_JAAOZS010000050.1:0-1424 GCF_011602805.1 Kocuria sp. JC486
GGCTCATCATGATCCAGGGTGTAGTTGGGGTCTGAACCCGCCGGTCTCGAGCAGCGATCTGGCGATGTAGTTGGTGAGGTTGCGGAAGCCGAGTGCGGAGCCGCGGAGGTGTTCGAGCCGTCCGTTGATCGCCTCTGTGGGCCCGTTGCTGGTGCCGGGTCGGTCGAAGTAGGCCAGTACGTCGTCGGCTCGCTTCTTCAGTGTTCGCCCCAGCGTGATGACCTCGGTGAGCGCCTTCGGGACGCCGTGGCTGACCGAGTCGATCAGTTTGACCATTAGCTCGCGGCCACGACGCCGGTCCTGCTCGCGGTAGGCGGCGATCATCCGCTGGTAGACGCCCCAGGTTGCCTCGACTTCGACATGTGCATCGACGCTGAATAGGCCGTGCAGGCGGTCGTTCTGCTTGTCGGTGAGCAGGTCAGCTCCCGTGTGCAGGGTTCGCCGCGCCCGGTATAGCGGGTCGTCCTTGCGGCCGCGGTGGCCCTGGGTGTGCTGCTGGACCCGGCGGCGGCAACGGTCCAGTGCATCGCCGGCCAGCCGGACGACGTGGAAGGGATCCATCACCGCGACCGCGTCGGGCAGCGCCTCGGCGGTGGCGGTCTTGAAGCCGGTGAACCCGTCCATCGCGACCACCTCGATCGCGTCGCGCCACGCCTGCGGTCGCTCGGCGAGCCAAGTCTTGAACGCCTGCTTGGAGCGGCCCTCGACCATGTCCAGCAGCCGTGCTGGTCCGGTGCCCTCACGGATGCCGGTCAGGTCGATGACCACGGTGACGTACTTGTCGCCGCGGCGGGTGTGCCTCCAGACGTGCTCATCGACGCCGACGACCTTCACCCCGTCGAACCTGTGCTCGTCGTCGATCAGGACGCGCTTGCCCTCGGCCAGGACGGCGAGGTTGGCGGTGTTCCACGCGACCCCGAGCCCCTCGGCGACGCGGGCGACGGTGAGGTGCTGGACCACGATGCCCTCTAGTGCCCAGCGCAGCCCGCGGCGCGACAGCTTCGCCCGTGGTTCGGCCGCCAGGCTGGTGTCCTGTCGCCATACATGGCAGCAGTCGGTGCAGCGGTAGCGACGCACGACGACCTCCAGGGTCGTGGGTCGCCACCCGAGCGGTTCGTGCGCAAGCCGCCGGACCACCGTGTCCCGCGGAACCCCTTCGCAGCCGCAGCGACGGCACCACTGGTCGAGCTCGACGACGCGGCAAGCGATCACCGCGCGGTCGGGCTCGAGCCGTTGCCCAACGGCTTCGAGACCGAGCTCATCCAGTCGGCAGAACGTGGTCAGGTCAGGGCGAGTGAAGGTAGCGTCGTGCACGTCGAGGTCTTCCGGATGGGCAGTGTGAGAACTTCCATCCTCGGGAGACCTCGACTTCTATCCCAACACCGCCGCGCCGTCAGCTTCTACACCCTCATCTGCGAAGAGCC
>NZ_JAAOZS010000051.1:0-1270 GCF_011602805.1 Kocuria sp. JC486
AGGGGCTGCCGCACGAACAGGTGACAGTTCGGGTTTCAGGCCGCGAGGCTCACGGCCGGGTTCATGATGGTCTCGTATTCGATGGGGGTCAACCGGCCCAGGCGGGCCTGCCGACGACGGCGGTGGTAAGTGCGTTCGATCCAGGTGATGATCGCGATCCGAAGCTCCTCTCGGGTTCGCCAGCGCTTGCGGTCCAGGACGTTCTTCTGAAGTAGCGAGAAGAACGATTCCATCGCGGCGTTGTCGCCGGCGGCACCGACCTGGCCCATGGATCCGATGAGGTGATAACGGTTCAGGGCGTGCACGAATTTCCGTGACCTGAACTGAGATCCTCGGTCCGAATGCACGATGCAACCGGCCGCCTCGCGACGCCGTGAAATAGCGTTGTCCAGGGCGTTCACCGCGAGCCGTGCTTTCATCCGGTCGCTGATCGAGTAGCCGACGATGCGGCCGGAGAACACGTCCTTGATGGCGCAGAGGTAGAGCTTGCCCTCGTCGGTCCAGTGCTCGGTGATGTCGGTGAGCCACAGTTCGTTGGCGTCATCGGCGGAGAAGTCCCGCTTCACAAGGTCGTCATGGACCGGCGGACCGGGGCGCTTTCCGTTCTTGCCGCGCTTCTTCCCGAACACGGACCACCACTGGTTGTCGCGGCAGATCTTCCACGCGGTCCGCTCGCACATCTCCTCTCCGGCCTCGGCGGCTTCTCCGACGAGGAACCGGTAGCCGAACTCAGGATCGTCGCGGTGGGCGTCCAACAGGGCGTTGGCACGATAGGCCTCGACGAGCTCGGCCCTGGTGATCTGCTGTTTCCGCCAGCGGTAGTAGGGCTGGCGGGAGAGCTTCAGGACCCGCAGGGACACCGCGACGGGAACGTTGTCAGCGGCGAGCTCGCTCACGAGCGGGTAGAACCTTTTCCCGGCAGGTTCGCCTGCGACAGGTAGGCGGCTGCGCGGCGCAGGACCTCGTTCTCCTGCTCCAGCAACCGGTTCCGGCGGCGGAGCTCGCGCAGTTCCGTCGAGTCCTCACGAGTCTTGCCGGGACGGTTGCCGTCGTCGATGTCGGCTTGACGGATCCATTTGTGGAGCGTCATCTCGTGGACGCCGAAGTCCTTCGCGATCTGCGCGAGAGTGACGCCGTCCTCACGGGACCGGGCCACACGCACGACGTCCTCGCGGAACTCCTGGGGGTAGGGAGCGGTCATGGTGCACATCCTTCCAGGCCGCCCTACGGGCAAGCCAGATCAGATGTCACCTATCGACGCGGCAGTCCC
>NZ_JAAOZS010000052.1:0-1200 GCF_011602805.1 Kocuria sp. JC486
CTCGGGAGACCTCGACTTCTATCCCAACACCGCCGCGCCGTCAGCTTCTACACCCTCATCTGCGAAGAGCCGGTTTGCCCCGGTCCTGGCGTTGAGCGCCTTTTGGAGCGCTCGTACGTCGTTTCCGGACGAGCCCTGCTTGAGGGTGGCTCCGCTGGCAGCCCGGGCTTCCAACGCCCCCCACGTCTTGGGGCCAACCGTGCCGTCCTGTGTGGTGCCGATCTTCTTTTGGAAGCTGCGGACTGCACTGTCCGTTGCGGGGCCGAACTTCCCGTCGACGGCCACGGCGTGACCACGGGCCGTGAGCAACTGCTGCAGCTGCGTCACGGCAGGTCCGCTGGCCCCTTGCTTGATCGTGGGGTAGCTGGACGACGACGGTGGGGTCACGGGCCCCCCGGTCTTCGGCAGGCCGGGGAAGCTGTAGTTGATGGTGCGGCCCTGGGTCACCGTGGAGCCACAACGGAAGTCATCGATCAACGAGGAATCCCGGACCACGGAGCCATTGCGTTCGACCTGAAAGTGCAGGTGCGGGCCGGTCGAGTTTCCGGTGCTGCCCACATAGCCGATGATCTGGCCCTTCTTGACCGTGGCACCGCTGGACACGTTGTAGCGGCTCATGTGCATGTATTTGGTCGACCACCCGCCCGCGTGGCTGACGGTCACCATGTTGCCTGAACGGTCTCCCCAGCCCTTGTAGCTGACCTTGCCATCGGCTGCGGCCCTGATGGGGGTACCGGTGGCGGCTGCGATGTCGAAACCTCCATGGCTGTTACCCGACCGGCAGTATCCGTTGGGGGTGCCTGTGACCTGTCCGGTCGTCGGGATCGACATGGCCCCGGTCTCCGCCTGGGCCGGGGCGGCGCCAAGGCCCAGGAAACCGGACGCCACAATGGCGATCAGCCCGAGCGTCGTGGCAGGTTTGCGTGCAATGGTCTTGCGGTTTCCAGTGGACATTTCGATTCCCCTTTGACTCGCTCCGGTAAACACATGTCACGCGGACCCCTGGTGTACTCCAAGGATTTCTCGGTGACACGAGTCATGGTTGAAGGCGATGGGATCTCTCGCAAGGGAATAGGTCTGTTGATGTCTTTCCGGCCAAGAGTTTTGACCCTTTGGGTGGAACCAAAATGGCTCTTCGCAGATGAGGGTGTAGAAGCTGACGGCGCGGCGGTGTTGGGATAGAAGTCGAGGTCTCCCGAG
>NZ_JAAOZS010000053.1:0-1146 GCF_011602805.1 Kocuria sp. JC486
ATGTGGAAGCAACGACTGAAGAGTTGTGGAGCTGACTGGTACTAATACACCGAAGATCTACACACAACACAACACAACACCGGTTCATGTCTCTTTTGGGAGGCAAGGTTTGGTGGTGGTGCAAGGTGTGTTCGCGTCCACTATACGGTCCCCGAACAACACCCCCTGCTTTCAGCTGGAGGGTGAGAGTTCACGGTGATAACAGCATAGGTTTTGTGTGTGACCCGCCCCGCCGTGTTGGTGGTGGTTTTGCGGTGGTCATAGCATGGGGGAAACGCCCGGTCCCATCCCGAACCCGGAAGCTAAGGCCCATAGCGCTGATGGTACTGCACTTGTAAGGGTGTGGGAGAGTAAGACACCGCCGCAATCACACACGCACACGCTGAAAGCCCCGCCCATGTCATGGACGGGGCTTTTCGCGTATACAGGAACTTTTTACTGTTGGGACAAACCCTTGTCTGTGGTGACGACAAAAGGGGGTTGGGGTCCGAGAAACCAATGTTTCTCGGACCCCACCCCCTTTCTCGCTTTCCGTGGGTCGTGAAGGGCCCCGGCCTGTCTGGGCGGTTGTCGGCCAGTCATTCCCTGACTATTTTGAGCATCATGGCTATCGCGCGTGTACCCAGAGTTGTCATCGACTGTGCCAATCCTCGTGAACTTGCTGAGTTCTACGCAGGTCTCCTGGGATGGCGGGTGGACCGAGTGGAAGAGGACTGGATTACCATCCGCGGGGAAGAGGGCGAGCGGATGGACTTTCAATGGGTCGAGGGCTTTCGTGTGCCGTCGTGGCCGCTACAGGACGTTCCGCAGCAGATGCACGTCGACCTGTCCGTGGTCGACCTGGACGTCGCTGAGGAAGCGGTCCTCAAACTGGGCGCGGTGAAGGCTGAAGTCCAACCCGGTACGTCATTCACAGTGTTTCTGGATCCGGCGGGCCATCCGTTCTGCCTGTGCCTTGAGCAATAGGAACGGGCAGGTCCCCACGGGGCCAGGTGTGCCCCACATACGACGACGCCCCCGGCCACAGTGGCCGGGGGCGTCGTCGTATGTGGGGCAGCGAGGAAGGCCTCAGGGGGCCTGCGGTGCGGTTTCCTGCGTGGCCTCGAGCGTGCTCTCGCGGTTTCCGTAGAACTTGTTCACCCCCAC
>NZ_JAAOZS010000054.1:0-1094 GCF_011602805.1 Kocuria sp. JC486
TGTACTTCCCCGGCAGGTTGTGAACACGCGGGGTAGATGAAGGCCTCCGGGCAAGATGTGGGTTACCACACTCAACATCTTCACCACGGAGGCCTTCGTGACTCACGCTAACGCACCTTTGACGCCCGAGGGACGTCGTCGCCTCGCTATCCTCGTCGTGAAGCAGGGGTGGCCGTTACGCCGAGCAGCCGAACGCTTCCAGTGCTCCCCGGCTACAGCGAAGCGATGGGCGGACCGGTACCGCGCTGGGGAAGCACTCACCGACCGCGGTTCACGACCACGCACGTGCCCGAACCGACTGCCGCACAAGACGGAGCGCAGGATCATCGCGTTACGGTTCACCCGCCGCTGGGGTCCGCACCGAATTGCGTATCACCTGCACCTGCACCGCTCTACGGTGGGGAGGGTTCTGGCCCGGTTCCGGATGCCGAAGCTGGTCAACATCGACCAGACCACCGGGCTACCGGTTCGAAAGCCGAAACCAGTGCGCTACGAAGTCGCCTCACCGGGCCAGCTGGTGCACGTGGATATCAAGAAGCAAGGCCGTATTCCTGACGGCGGTGGTTGGCGGGTCCACGGTCGAGGCTCCGCCCAGGACCGTGCCGCCGGCGTCGTGCGGGATAGAGCCAACCGACACGGAGCAGCGGGCTCACGTGGCTACCGGTATCTCCACCATGCGGTGGATGACCACTCGCGGGTCGCATACTCCGAGCTCCTCGACGATGAACGCAAGGAGACTGCGGCGGCGTTCTGGAGAAGGGCCGAAGCGTTCTTCGCCAGCCTCGGAGTGAGCGTGACGGCAGTGATGACGGACAACGGTGCCTGCTACCGTTCCCATGCCTTCGCTGAGGCACTGGGTGAGGACATCAAGCACCGATGGACGAAACCCTACAGGCCGCAGACCAACGGCAAGGTTGAGCGGTTCAACCGGACGCTGGCCGCTGAATGGGCCTACGCGCAGCCCTACACCAGTGAGGCCGAACGAGAAGCCGCCTACACGCGGTGGCTCCATCACTACAATCACCACAGACCCCACACCGGCATCGGCGGCCAAACACCCTCACAACGCGTTCACAACGTCACGGGGAAGTACA
>NZ_JAAOZS010000055.1:0-1080 GCF_011602805.1 Kocuria sp. JC486
TGTACCTGGCCATGACGTTGGTAGCAGCGGGTCGGGTTGAACGAGGGAGAACCTCCGAGTGGGATGTGGCTTGTCTAAGGCCCACTCCACCCCGGAGGTTCTCATGTCCCACGGTAGTGCCCGCCTGACCGTTCACGGTCGTCGGTTGATCGTCCAGCGTCATCACAACGGGTGGAAGAAGGCGCACATCGCCGCAGCGATGGGTGTCTCGCGCAAGTGCGTCACGACATGGATCGACCGGTACGCCGCCGAGGGCGAGGACGGGCTGCTCACCCGTTCCTCCCGGCCACACTCGATGCCAACCAGGACCAGCGCGCAGGTCGAGGCTCAGGTGCTTCAAGCACGCAGGGTCCACCGTGAGGGTCCGGGCCTGCTGGGCCCCCGGGTGGGTGTGCCGGCCCGGACCGTCTCCCGCATCCTGGCCCGCCACGGCGTACCGCGGCTGGCCGTGTGCGATCCGATGACCGGGGAGGTGATTCGCTCCTCCAAGTCCACCGCGGTCCGCTACGAACGGGACAGACCGGGAGAACTGGTCCACGTAGACGTCAAGAAGCTAGGCAAGATTCCCGAGGGAGGCGGGTGGCGTGCCCACGGCCGTAGCGTGCAGGTCCGCGGTCGCGGCAACGGCTACGACTTCGTGCACTCGATGGTCGATGACCACTCACGGCTGGCCTATTCCGAGATCCACGACGACGAGAAGGCCGGCACCTGCGCGGCCTTCCTGACCCGGGCCGCGGCCTACTTCGCCGCGCACGGCATCGATCAGATCGAACGAGTCATGACCGACAACGCCATGGCCTACCGGCACGGTCAGGCGTTCATTGACGCGGTCGCAGCACTTGGGGCCAGGCAGAAGTTCATCAGAGCGCACTGCCCCTGGCAGAACGGGAAAGTGGAGAGATTCAACCGCACCCTGCAGACCGAGTGGGCCTACCGCCACGTATTCACCAGCAACCAGGCGCGTAAAGAGGCGCTTGACCCCTGGCTGAACATCTACAACACTCAACGCCGCCACAGCGCACTCGACGGACTACCTCCGACCAGCCGCCTGTAACCAACGTCGTGGCCGAGTACACCTAG
>NZ_JAAOZS010000056.1:0-1023 GCF_011602805.1 Kocuria sp. JC486
TGTTGCGGGTCAGGACGTTGTTTACATGCAACGGAGGCTCGGGTGGGTGTTACCTGTGGCGACAGGTCGGCAGGTGAGGGGCTCATCGCATGAGAGGGCATGGGTAGGATCTGAAGCCTCCGGTTTCCAGGAGCCAGCGGGCGATGTAGTGAGTGAGGCTGCGGAAGCCCAGAGCTGAGGCACGGAGATGCTCATGGCGACCATGGATCGCCTCGGTCGACCCGTCGCTCGTGCCTGGACAATCGAAGTGGGGCAGGGCGTCGACTTGTCGACGCTGGAGGGTCTGTCTGAGACTGGCGAGCTTCGGCAGTTCCCGATTTCCAGTGCCAGGCGCTCCCCCGTGCAGAGGGCAGTGGGTCCCGAACCGTCAGACCCTCTAGGCCGTTCCCGTAGACTGGTGTCATGCCCGTTCAGCAACAGGTCATCGAATTCCATCCGCGCCACAGGGCCGCGGTGCTAAATGGCACTAAGACTCTGACCGTGCGGTGGAACGAGGCAATCACCGTGGGTGCGGCGTGGTTGGCTTTTGATCCCGCCGGACGAGAGATGCTAGATGGCGTCGTACTCAAAATTCAGCGGTTTCCACTCAACAAACTCACAGCTGCTGCTGTGCGTGCTCCGGAAAACACCGACATGGCCGAGTACGTGCGGCAATTACGGGAGAACTACTACCCGTCGATGCCAACCGACGCGCTGCTAGACGTAGTCCACTTTCGAATTCAGGGCCCGCAACACCGTTAGTTCCGGCGTACAGCATGCCATACGACAGACTCAGTATCTGGCCTGCGTTGTATGGCTTCCGGCCGTTCGATCCAGAGGGTTCGATCCAGAGGACTGCAACCTGTAGGAGAAGGCCCCCGGCCAGATGGCCGTCGGAAGCGATGCCCGCACCGACACTGTAACGAACCAACGCCGGGGTGCAGGAGTCGATCGAGCTCACGTCGCGACAGCTACATGCCGGTGAATGCAGCTGCATACAGCGCCGCAGCAACCCCGTCGGACCCAGAGCACCCACACCGGACG
>NZ_JAAOZS010000057.1:0-974 GCF_011602805.1 Kocuria sp. JC486
TGAGGATCGCAGAAGTAGATCGGAATGCCCGTGGCGGTAGTGAACGCAGCATGCTTGGCCATCTCCGCGCCCTGGTCCCAGGTGATCGTTCGGGCCAAGGAGGACGGCAGCTTGCTGACTGCGGCGCGCATTGCTGCCTCGACCTGCTCGGCGCTCTTGCCATCGGGCAGGTGCAGCAGCAATGTCATCCGTGTCGAGCGCTCGACGAGCGTCCCGACAGCGCTGCGGCTGCCCTGACCAAGGATGAGGTCACCCTCCCAATGCCCGGGCACTGCACGGTCGTCGGCTTCGGCAGGGCGCTGGCTGAGCATCACCATGCCGGGGATGCGGCCACGACCCTCGATGGCCCCGCGAGGCTTGCGAGCCGTCCTTCCGGACCGCAGGCACCGGGCCAGTTCACGGCGCAACTCGCCTCGGCCCTGCACGAACAGCGACTGGTAGATCGTCTCGTGGCTCACACGCATCTGCGGATCATCGGCATGATCCAACCGTAGGCGCACCGCGATCTCGTCGGGCGACCACAACTGCTCCAGCCGACTGGCGACCTCCTCGAGCAGTCGGCCGGGCCTGAGCTTGAACGGCTTCGGCCGACGAGTCTGCTGGCGGGCACGTTCATGTGCGCGCCAAGCCGAGTATTCGCAGCGGCCTCCGCCGCGCTTGACCTCACGGCTGATGGTGGACACCGTTCGCCCCAGCTGCCCGGCGATCGCGGTGAATGTGTCGCCACGATTGATCCCCAGAAGGATCTGCTCGCGCTCATCGATCGTCAGGCAGCCCTGGCGTGGTTTCCAGCCGAGCGGTTTGGCATCGAGGTGCCTGCCGCTCCGGGCCATGACCCCGACCATCGGCGCGCTGCAGCCGATCTCCTTGGCGATATCGACCAGCCGCCAGCCCCTCGCGTGCAACCTGAGCGCCAGCTGCTTCTGCTCCCGGCTGAGATGACCGTGCTTGCCCTGCATCCGGATCCTCCTGTG
>NZ_JAAOZS010000058.1:0-892 GCF_011602805.1 Kocuria sp. JC486
CAGCGGAGTGGGCGGACATCCCCCAGCATCTCAGCTCCGTGCTGGCGTCACCAACGTCCTGCCCTCGTACACTTAGCCGTCGGCGCGAGTGGGATGTCCTTGAGAGTGGCGGTCAAAGGTGCGAGCACATCGTTGATCTCCAGACGCGCTTCGGCTCCTGCCTTAGACGTGCTTTTGACCGCGAAGTACCCAGCGGTGGCCTGAGCTATGAGAACAACCGCCTGCGCGGCGCGCATCGAGATCTCCCATGTCCTACCTTCGACGACGAACGTCGTGAACGTCAGGGCAACCAGGAGGATTGACAGGACCAGGAGAAGAAGCCGCATGTCGGAACCATAACTTCAAGGTCTCGTTATGCGAACAAGGACGACGTCGTGGATCGTCGTCGGCTCGGGGTCGAGCTCATCTGCAGGCTGCTGCAGGTGGTGAATCGCACTGGGTTGGTTGGAGTCTCCATCGTGTGGAAACGAGGATGGACTCATGCCGAAGGACACCACCCCGGGGAAGCCGACGAAGCGTCGCTATAGTCCCGATGAGAAGGCCGCTGCGGTGCGGATGATCAGGACACTACGAGCCGAGCTGGGCACGGAACACGGCACGATCCAGCGCGTCGCATCCCAGCTCGGGTACGGCACCGAGTCGGTGCGGTCTTGGGTCCGCCAGGCTGACGTCGACGAGGGCCACGTACCAGGTGTCAGCACGAGTGAGGCGGCGAAGATGAAGGCCCTCGAGCAGGAGAACCGGGAGCTGAAGAGAGCCAACGAGATGGCGGATTCAAGCGGTCAGCGCAACATCTCCTGTGAGATGGGACAGTCACTGACCACAGGAGGATCCGGATGCAGGGCAAGCACGGTCATCTCAGCCGGGAGCAGAAGCAGCTGGCGCTCAGGTT
>NZ_JAAOZS010000006.1:0-117871 GCF_011602805.1 Kocuria sp. JC486
GTGTGGTAACCCACATCTTGCCCGGAGGCCTTCATCTACCCCGCGTGTTCACAACCTGCCGGGGAAGTACACCTAGGTGTGCAGCTGACGGAATCCACTGCATCACGATCCTAATCTCCGTGAACTTCGACGGGTTTCAATTTGCCTGGCCGTCCATGCCTTTGACTATGTCTCGTCGTAGTGACTACTTGACCGCCCCAAACGCATCCTAGGCTCTCCGTCATGGCTCAGAATTCAAAGCGGAACAGGAAGCACGATGTCGCCTGGTTCGGCGTCGGCGTAGTCGTTGGGGCGCTTGTCGCCGCCCCCTTGACCGTCAGCCTCGCGAGGTCGATCCCCGACCTCGAGCCGTCCAACTGGTTCGACCTCGCCGTGGGCCTTCTCAGCGCACTCGTCGGCGGAAGCTTCACGATCGCGGCCCTGTGGTTCGGCTTCCGCCACGAGCGCCGCCAGCGGGAGGCCGAGACCCGCGCCGGTCTTGCCGAGCAGATCAGCGACATCATGTGGCGGATTGAACAACCGGATGTGGTCTCAACCGCCGGACTCCGCGAGGCCACGGCGGAGGCCTTGGCTCTCGGACGCCGTCTATTCGCGACTTCCCGGGATTTCGACCGGGACGGCGCCCCTGACCCAAACGACCCGGACATGGTCTTCATCAGCGCGCTGTTCGCTCTTCACTCCGCGACCTTCAGCGCGTCAGACGAACCCCCGGAACAATGGATTCGGAAAGACATGGCGCAGGCGTTGCAGTTCCTGATGAACGAAATCGCCATCCATGCTCGGGCGGGAGCGCCCCCAATCAGCGCGGAGCCTCACGAGTCCCTGCCTGCAACGGTGACCCAGGTGAAGCAACTGACCCAGCAATGGAACAGAGGCGAGGTTTCTGGATAGAAGGTAGCGAAGCCACGAAGGGACTGACAGTCTCCCCGCTTCTGGGATCTCCCCGCCAAGGTGTGGCCGTCCACGACGTTGTCGTCACCAGGGCGAGGATGAAGGAACGGGCCTCAACCGGTCAGGATGGAGGTGTCTAACGACCGCCGGGCGTGAGGAACGAGTTGGTGACAGGGTCGGCTTAGGCCGCAAGTGTGAGCCGTTCCGACGCTCGGCTAGACGTCGTGAGCGGCTTCCACCGTTTGTGAGTGTGCTTGTGAAGGCACGAAGAAGGGCCCTTGTCTCCGGCTAATAAGACAGGGGCCCTTCTCTCTGTTTGGCCTGGTGAGAGACCATTCAGTCTGTGCTCGAGTGGCTCCCCCGACTGGGCTCGAACCAGTGACACTTCGATTAACAGTCGAATGCTCTGCCAACTGAGCTACGGGGGAATGTGCGCGCATCGCGTGCAACGAGAGAACACCATACCCTGCCCGTCGGCATCGCACAATTCACCGTCACGTAGGCTGTCGTCCGTGAATCCCAGGGACGACGGCGCCTCGCGGGGCGAGCAGGCCTCGCCCCGCGCTCGTCTTGTCCGCGGGTGGCTCGCGGCCGTGCTGTCCACCCTGTGCGCGGCCACCGGTCACTACGCCGTGGCAGCTCATGCCCCCGACCTCCGATTCCTGGGGATCGCGTTCGTGGCGGCCGGATTCGTGAGCGTGCTCCTGGCGTCGCACCGGCTGGGACCGGTACGGACCGTCCTTCTGGTCGGTGCCGGTCAGGGCGCCTTTCACGCCGTGTTCTCCGCCCAGGGCGGCGCCACCGCTCAGGTGTCGGCCGGGGCGCACGACCATGCGATGCTGCAGCACCACACACACATGACAACCTCCACCGCCGTGGAGCACAGCACGGGCGGCGCCATGCTCCTGGCCCACGTCCTGGCCACCGTGGCGACCTACGTGTTGGTGCGGTTCGGCGAGCGAACCTGTTGGGCCGTCGTGGACGCCTGGTGCGCCCGCGCCGTCGGCTTGGTTCGTTGGCGCCCGACGCCCCACCCGGGTCCGCGCCGTGTTGGTCGGTTCGACTGGCCTGCACCGCACCATCTGGTGGCCAGTCGCTGGTTCATGACGGCCCACGCCCGCCGTGGGCCTCCCCTTCCCGAGATGTGAAGACTCCGCGCGTTCGCGCTGCCGCACCGGCCTGAGCAGACCCCAGGCCGGGTACTGCCTTGCGTCCGAACGCGCCCGCAGGCCGGGACCGTACCGGCCCGCGCATTCATCGAACCGGGAGGCCCCGCCATGGGCGGGGCCCATTCGAAAGGTCATCTCATCATGTCCACAACCAGCATCACCTCCGGTCCCCCGGCAGCCCCGGGAGGCTTCGTCAACACCGACGGCCCGTCATCCACCCGCCACCGACGGCCTTGGGCAAAGTCGCTGCTGCTCAGGCTTCACTTCTACGTCGGCATCTTCGTGGGACCGTTCCTGATCGTCGCGGCGCTCACCGGCGCGGTGTACGCGATCAGCCCACAGCTCGAGAAAATCGTGTACGCCGACGAACTCAATGCCCACACGCCCGTCGTGTCCGTCCGACTGGAGACCCAGATTGACCGAGCCCAGGAGAGCATCGGGACCGACGACGCCCCCCTCCGCGGTGCGTCCCGGACAGGACGGCACCACCACGAGGGTCATGTTCGCCGACCCGGCCCTCGGGGAATCCGAGTCGCGGGCGGTGTTCGTGGATCCTTCCACGGGCAACGTCACGGGAGACCTGACGGTCTACGGAACCAGCGGTGCGCTGCCGCTGCGCACCTGGTTGTCCAATCTCCACAGGTCGCTCTTGCTCGGTGAACCGGGGCGGGTCTACAGCGAACTGGCCGCGTCGTGGCTGTGGGTCCTTGCCCTCTCGGGTGCCGGTCTGTGGCTCGCCCGCTGGCAACGGACCAAGCCCGAACGACGTCGTCGGACCTTGGTTCTGCCCGAGGCCGGTGAACTCAACGCATACCGACGGACCTTGAACCGGCACAGCGCCGCTGGGATCTGGCTGGCACTCAGCTTCCTGTTCCTCTCGGCCACCGGCCTCACCTGGTCGGCCCGTGCCGGTGCGAACGTCGCGGAGCTCCGCACGGTTCTCGGATGGACGACGCCGACCTTGGACACGGCTCTGCAATCGGGCGACGGGACGGGGGCTGCCGGTGGTCACGAAGGCCACAGCGGCCACGCGGGGCACACCATGGCGACCCCGACGGCCGGAGCCGAGTACGACGGCGTCCTGGCCGTCGCCCGGGACGCCGGGATCGATTCGTCGCTCGTGGAGATCGCGCCGCCCGCGGCGGACGGGCAAGCCTGGAGCGTGACCGAGGTCGACCGTTCCTGGCCGACCCAGGCGGATTCCGTGGCCGTCGATCCAACCACGGACCGGGTGGTCAACGAGGTGCGGTTCCAGGACTACGGCCTGGCCGCCAAGCTGACCCGCTGGGGCATCGACGCGCACATGGGGCTGCTGTTCGGGCTGGTCAATCAGGTCGTGCTGTTCGTCGTCGCGCTCGGCCTGGCCGCCATGACCGTGTGGGGTTACCTCATGTGGTGGCGGCGCCGCCCCGGTTTCGGTGCGGGCCGCGCTCCGGTGCGGGGCGCCCTGCGGAGGACGCCTTGGTGGGTGGTCGTCGGCCTGGCCGTGACCACCGTTGCCGTGGGGATGTTCCTGCCGCTGCTGGGCATCAGCCTGCTCTGCTTCCTGGGGGTGGACGTGGTCGTCGGGGTGATCCTGCGGATGGCCCGGCGGCGAGGAACGCGTCAGCTCGCCTGAAGCTTGCGGCGCTGCAGTTCCAGGTCCAGCAGCTGACGGCTCACGGCCTGGTACTGCTCGGGCTGGGTCCGGGAGTCCGTGCGCTCGAGTTCGGCCCGGAGATCGGCCTGACGCCGGTGGATCTGACGGTCGTACAGGTGGGAGACGACTCCCGCCGCGTAGCGTTCCAGTTGGGCGTCATTGGAGGCCGGCAGGGCGCGCATGGAGAGGCCCGCCACGTAGCCACGCAGAGGTTCCGGCACGGCTGCGCTCAGGGCTTCGACCCAGGCGCGTCCCTGCCGGACCTCGCCGCCGCCGGCCCCGGAGTACACGGCCGTCACGGCGTCGTGGACCGCGGTGTGCACCGGGTGGGCACATTCGACGGCCGTGAACTGGTCCCACGCCGCCTCCCCCAGCAGGTGCGGGACCTGCACGACGACCTCCAGCGCCTCCCGCTCTGCGCGCAGCATGGGGTCCCGGGGATCCGGCAGGGAAATCCGGGGAGTCGCTGCAACGGGTTCGTCCGCGGCTTCCGCGGGCTCGTAGGCGGGCCGCCGGTCGGTGCGCGGCGTCCGGGCCGCGTCCTCGACGGCCCGGACCACCTCGGCCGTGTCCAGCCCGACCTTCCCCGACAGCTGACGGGCGTAGGCGGGCCGCAGCGTCACGTCCCGGATCTGGGCGACGATCGGGGCTGCGGCGCGCATGGCCTGCACCCGCCCCTCCAGGCTCTTGACGTCGAATCGCTTGAGGGTCGCGTCGATTGCGAACTCGAACAACGGCCGTTTGGCCTCCAGCAGTGACCGCAAGGCGGCGTCCCCGCGGGCCAGCCGCAGTTCACACGGATCCATCCCGTGGGGTTCGACGGCCACGAAGGTCTGGGCCATGAACTTCTGGTCTTCGTCGAAGGCCCGTAGCGCCGCCTTCTGACCGGCCGCGTCGCCGTCGAAGGTGAAGATGACCTCCCCGCCGCTGCCGTCGTCGGAGAGGAAGCGTCGAACGATTTTGATGTGTTCGGCACCGAAGGCGGTACCACACGTGGCCACGGCGGTGGGCACGCCCGCCAGGTGCATGGACATCACGTCCGTGTAGCCCTCGACCACCACCACCTGTCGCTGTTTGGCGATCTGGCGCTTGGCCTTGTCGATGCCGTAGAGCACCTGGGACTTCTTGTAGAGCTGGGTCTCGGGGGTGTTGAGGTACTTGGGGCCCTGGTCGTCGTCGTAGAGCTTGCGGGCGCCGAAGCCGATGACCTCCCCGCCGATGCCGCGGATGGGGAAGATCAGACGGCCGCGGAAACGGTCGTAGAAGCCACCGCGGTTGTTCTCGGAGAACATGCCCGTGGCCTGCAGTTCCTCGTCCGTGTAGCCGCGCGAGCGCAAGTGCTTGAGCAGGTGGTCCCAGCCCTGCGGGGCGTAGCCCACGCCGTAGGATTCGGCGTCCTGCGGGGTGAAGCCGCGCTCCCCCAGGTAACGCTGCGCGGCGGCCGCGCCGCGCGTGCGCAACTGGGCCTGGAAGTATTCGGCGGCCACCTTGTGCGCATCCAGCAGACGTTGGCGGCGCCCCACCATCTCCCGGTCGGGGCCGCTTCCCTGTTCGTAGTGCAGCTCGTAACCGATCCGGGCGGCCAGCCGCTCCACGGTTTCGGCGAAGGTGGTGTGCTCCAACGCCATGATGAAGGCGATGACGTCACCGGACTCGTCGCAGCCGAAGCAGTGGTACGTCCCGTACTGCGGCCGGACGTGGAAGGAGGGTGTGCGCTCGTCGTGGAAGGGGCACAGGCCCTTGTAGGAGCCGATTCCCGCGGACTTGAGGGTCACGTACCCTTCGACGATCTCGCGGATATCGGTGCGCGAACGCACCTCGTCAATATCCTCGCGTCGAATCAGCCCAGCCACGCGAGCCAGTGTAGTTGTCGCACGGATCGCTGGGTCAGGATTCCTCTTGCCGCAGAGTCTTGGTGGCCGTCAGGGCACCGCCACCCAGCAGTGCTGCCAGGGCAAAGCCGAAGAAGCCCCACGGGTAGGCGATACCGGCGGCCAGCATGGCCCCGCCGAGCGTGGGGCCGGAGATCGCGCCCAACCGGCCCACACCGGCGGACATGCCCAGGGCGGTGGCCCGCACGTTGGCGGGGTAGTTCGCCGCACAGAACGCGTAGACCAGGACCTGGGCCGAGAACACGAAGCACCCGGTCACGAACACCATGACGTAGATGCCCAGTAGCGGGAGTTTGATCGCCAGGGCGGCCAGCAGCACACCGGCACCGATGAACCAGATGATGCCCGCGTTGCGCGGGGTGATCCTGTCGGCCACGCGCCCGGCGATCATCAGGCCCACGACGGCGCCGATGTTGAGGATGAGGAGGAAGCCGAGCGCGTTGCCGAGGTCGTAGTCTGCGGCGCGCATGATCTGCGGCAGCCAGGTGTTGAGTCCGTAGACCAGGAGCAGGCCCATGAAGGAGGCGATCCACACGAAGATAGTGTTGCGCCGGAACTGGCCCTGCAGCACCAGGGAGGGACCTTTGCGGGCGGCTTCGGCGCTCTCCGGGGCGGCCTCCGTGAGCACCTGTTCGTGGTGCGCCTGCCCGGAGAAGTCCAGGCCGTAGTGCTCGGACACGGTCTTGGCCTCCTGCACCCGCCCCTTGGACAGCAGGTAGTCCGGGGACTCGGGGAGGTAGAGGTACATCAGCGGGACCAGGATCAAGGAGGGCAGGGCACCGATGATGAACATGGCGTGCCAGTTGAGGTTCTGCACGACGACGATCGCCAGGGCCGCCGTGACCACGGCGCCCACGTGGTAGCCGGTCATCATGAGCGTGGTCGACTTACCCGTGCGGCCCTTGCCCGCGAACTCGGTCACCATCGAGATGCCGGTGGGCAGGCAGCCACCCAGTCCCACCCCGGCCAGGAAGCGCAGCAGGCCGAACAGGAAGATCGAGTCCACGAAGGCCATGGCCAGGGTGAAGACGGAGAACAGGACGACGGCGCCGATCAGCAGCTTGCGCCGCCCGAACTTGTCCGTGGCCCAGCCCATGCCGAGCGCGCCGATCATCATGCCGACCAGACCGACCGTGGCCACCACGGTTCCGGAGCCTGCGGTGAGTCCGAACTCGGGATCCTCGATCATGGAGGGCATCACGGCCCCCAGCACGACGGCGTCGAACCCGTCCAACAGCACGGCGATCCAGCACAGTGGTGCCACCCAGCCTCGGCCTTTGAGGATCAGGTGGTTGGACGCGCTCTGGGGCGCAGTGGTGTTTCCGGGCATGGGACCAGACCTATTCGGGAGCAGGGCGCGGCACAGGCGCGCGGGTGTGAGGGTTCCTCTTTTCTACCCCTTATGACTTGCATCACCCGGCATTTGCCCACGCCCACCCGTGTCACCGGGCTGCCGAGTCACCAGAGGGGTTTGTCCCCGACGCGCCAGTTGGCTCCGACGATGCGGTCGTGCAAACGCAGCGCGGAGGTGTCCGTGAGGGAGGCGATCTGATCGATGACGATCCGGAGGCGCTGGGCCTCGGCGGCCGGCCCGTCTCCCACGGCGTGCCAGTCCGCGCTGAAAGCCTGCGACAGGAACCGACCGTCGGAATCCATGAGGGCCGAGACCAGGACGCGCAGGATCTCCCGCTGGTTCTCGTAGATCGGCTGGGCGTCCCGGACGTTCATCATGTACGTCACGGCGATGCCCTTGAGGATCGCGATCTCTTCGACGGTCTCGGCCGGAACCACCAGGGAGGCCGCGTAGCGGGTGAGATCACCCTGACCCGTGACCTGACGCGTGGCGGCCACGGAGGACATGGCGAAGCGCCCGATCAGCTGAGAGGTCATGTCCTTCAACCGGGCCAGGGCCCGCCGCGAACCGTTCATCTCCCCCACCCATTCGGGGGCCGACTCCAACCGGGACAACGCCGCGTCCAGCTGCTCGTCCTCGATCCCGGGCAGGTACCAGTTCCGGGTGTTCTCGAAGACCCGTTCCCGCTGCTTGGGATCGGAGAGTCTGCTCAGGCGCAGCATCCCGCCGGCCACCGCGTCCTCGACGTCGTGCACCGAGTACGAGATGTCGTCGGCCAGGTCCATGACCTGGGCCTCCAGGCACTTGACCCGTTCCGGGGCGCCGTTGCGCATCCACTCAAAGACGGGCAGGTCGTCCTCGTAGACCCCGAACTTCTGCGAGCGGGTGCCGTCGGGTTTGAGCGGGGCTTCGTGGGCGCGCCACGGGTACTTGCACGTGGCGTCCAGGGTGGCGCGGGTGAGGTTGAGCCCCGCGGAGGTGCCCTCCGACCCGTCGTCGGGCTCGCTGTAGACCTTGGGTTCCAGCCTGACCAGCAGACGCAAGGTCTGCGCATTGCCTTCGAATCCGCCGATGTGGGCGGCTTGGGCGTTGAGTTCGGTCTCCCCGTTGTGGCCGAACGGCGGGTGGCCCAGGTCGTGGGACAGGCTGGCCGCGTCCACCACGTCCGGATCGCACCCGAGCATCCGCCCCAGTTCGCGGCCGATCTGGGCGACCTCCAGGGAGTGGGTGAGCCGATTGCGCACGAAATCGTCCGACGACGGCGCGACCACCTGCGTCTTGGCCGCCAGACGCCGCAGCGCGGAGGAGTGCAGGACGCGGGCACGGTCGCGTTCGAAGTGCGACCGGTACTTGTTGTGGTGGTTCTCCGTGACCCAGCGTTCGATGTCCCGCGCCGCGTATCCCTCCGCGGGTGTCCGGGTCCGGTCCACCGAGGCGAGCATCTGTGCGATGCCTTCGATCGGGAGTTCCGGAACGGGTCCGGTCTGGGGAGACATGACGGTGGGGTCGGGAGAGTTCACGCCCCCATTGTGCCGGGCTCAGCCTCCGGAGACGTCCAATTCCGCGTCCACCAGGCCGAGGCGCTGGTCGTCGTGGATCAGTCGGTCCTCGAGCCACCGGTCTGGCAGGGCCGCCTTCTTGGGATTTCCGGCGCGTCCCCGCGGGCCTTCGACGGCGGGGCCCGGGTAGGGCTGGTCCAGGTCGAGCTGGTTGAGCAGTTCCTCGAGCTGGTCCAAGGTCTCCACGCCGGCCAGCTGGGCGCGTAGCTGGCCGCCCACCGGGTAGCCCTTGAAGTACCAGGCGACGTGCTTGCGGATTTCGCGCAAGCCCTGCAGTTCGTCGTCGTTCTGCTCGGCCAACAACTGGGCGTGGCGGTAGATCGTGGCGGCCACGGCACGCAGGCCGGGGCGGGCCCGGTCGCGGCGTCCGTCGAACGCCGCTTGCAGGTCGCCGAAGAGCCACGGGCGGCCTTGGCACCCGCGGCCGATGACCACGCCGTCCACGCCGGTCTGTTCGACCATGCGCACGGCGTCCTCCGCGGACCAGATGTCCCCGTTGCCCAGCACCGGGACGTCCGGCAGGGCTTCCCGGAGGCGGGCGATCGCGGACCAGTCGGCGGTCCCCGAGTAGTGCTGTTCGAGGGTGCGCCCGTGCAGGGTGACCGCGGCGACGCCGATGTCACGCGCCATGCGGCCCGCCTCGAGGTAGGTGAGGTGGTCGTCGTCGATGCCCATACGGGTCTTGACCGTGACCGGGATGCCACCGCGGTCGGCTTCGCGGACGGCGGCGGAGACGATGGCGTGGAACAGGTCGGTCTTCCACGGAAGTGCCGACCCGCCTCCGCGTTTGGTGACCTTGGGGACGGGACAGCCGAAGTTCAGGTCGACGTGGTCGGCGATGTCCTCCTCGACCACCATGCGAACCGCATTGCCCACGTTCAGGGCGTCCACGCCGTAGATCTGCACGGACCGCGGGGTCTCGTCGGCGTCGTGATGGACGATCTGCAGCGACTTCTCGCGGCGTTCCACCAGCGCCCGGGCGGTGACCATCTCCGTGACGTACAGCCCGCCGCCGTGTTCGCGGCACAGGCGACGGAAGGCCTTGTTGGTCACACCGGCCATCGGTGCCAGGACCACCGGGACGTCCACGGTCAGGTTGCCGAGCCGGAGCGGTGGGAGGTCCAGGACGACGGCCTCGTCAGCATCCACGGTCTCCACCGTTCCGGGACCGAACGGTGTCCTGGCTGCGTCGACGACGGGGGCTGCGGTGGTTGCGGTCATCCGGACATTTTCGCACAGGGTCCGTGGACGGGCGGCGTGAGATTGGCCGCGCTCACACCGCGTTCACCCTCGCCCACACCGCGTCCACATCGTGGGCGAACCAGCGCAACACGGCGGCACGGGTTCGCTTTCGGGTCCGCGGCACCCTACGATATTCGCAACTGCACATTTTTGCGCCGCAGGCGCTGATCGCCCCACGGAGGCCACCATGTCCTACGCCCCTCAGGGCCCCGGGCCGTACCAACCCAGCCCCTACCCCGCCGGGGCGCAGCCCGCGGGCATGAACCCGGGAATGAATGCGGGACAGAACCCGTCTCAGCTGCAGGCTGCCTGGCGTTTCTCCGCGCGTCGCAAGAACGAGACCGCCGCGTGGCTGCTGTGGATCGGTGGGCCCTTCCTGGTCGGACTGCCCATTCACGACTTCTACTTCGGCGACATCGGCAAGGGCCTGGCCAAGATCGGGCTCCTGGTGGTGTCGTTCGTCTCGTTCTTCGTGGGAATGATCATCACGGGGATCGCGGCCGAGTCCAACGCCTCGGCGGCACCGGTCGGGGTCTTCCTCGGGCTCGGGTTAGCCGGGCTGTGCATCCTGGCCTCGATCGCCTGGTGGATCTACGACGGCGTGGTCATGTCCCGCCGCATCGAGAGCAAGAACAACCAGATCCGTCAGGAGATCGCCTCCGAGCAGGGCATCGATCCCTGGTCCTTCTGACCGCACAGGAGTGAGCGTGTCCTTCTCGAACAACCCAGCCTCGAACAACCCACCCTCGAACTACCCACCGCAGGAACCCTCGCGACCCCTGAACCACGCGGAGTCCCCGGGAGCAGCGGACCCCGCGCTGGCACGTCAGGCCGCCTGGCGCTTCTCTGCCCGGAACAAGAACAACAGTGCCGCGTGGATCATGTGGGCCTTGGCGCCGTTCGTCGTGGGCGTCCAGATCCACGACTTCTACCTGGGCTCCATCGGCCGCGGCCTGATCAAGATCGGCCTCATGGTGCTGGGTTGGGGCCTGTTCATGGTGGGGTACGTCTCGTGGATCGTCTCCATCCCCACCACGGGGTACTCGGACGAGGTGCCGCCGCCCGGACCGTTGTTCCTGACCGGGATCATCGTGAGCATCCTGTGCTTCCTGGCCCTGCTGGTCTGGTGGATCGTGGACGCCTTCCGCATGACCCGACGCATCGAGGCGCAGAACGACAAGACCCGCCAGCAGATCGCCGGCGAACTGGGCATCGACCCCTGGTCCTTCTGAACCCCGCCCCACCGCCTGACCCGCCCGCCGAGTGTCCGAGTTGAGTCGTTTTTCCGCCATGGAAGCGACCTGACTCGGACACTCGACGGTGGTCTTAGGTGGGGTCGGCGTAGGTGACGGCTTCGTCGATCACCTTGGCCGTGCCCTCGGCCACCAACTGGGCGCAGACCACGGCCAGCGGGCGCATGGCGTCGGTGACCTCCACCCGGATCGGGTAGCGGGCCACCAGCAGCCCCATGAGCTTGGCGACGGCGACCGCGGCCTCCTCGTCGGACAACGTGGGGTCCCAGCCGATCAGGACGTCCGTGGGCAGGTCGTCCAGTTCGGCCAGGCGCTCGGGGTCGGCCTCGGCCCGTTCGGCGTCGAGTTCCAGGGACCGGTAGCTGATCGCAAAGGCGCCGATGCTTCCCCGGACCCCTGCCCCGCGGTCCACGCCGCGGCGCAGCACGATGGCCCCGTAGGCCTGCGCGGAATCGGAGAGGAACTGCTTGTTGACCTGCCCCAACGTCAGGTCCGCGGGCGGATCCCACGCATTGGCGGCCCGGTAGAACTCCCCGACCGCGCGGGTCAGTTCGACCGACCCGGTCGCCAGGTCCTCGACGGACTCGGTCGCGGAGTCCCCTTCGCCGATGGGCTGCGGTGGAATGGCCCCCGGAGCGACGACGACGTGGCGGTGCGTCATCACCGGAACCATGCCCTGCGCCTGGGCGAAGGACTCCCCCGTGGTGCCCGGACCCACCTTGGTCCGCAGCGGCAGCCCGGGGTGGGACTGCTCGCCCGCCTCGCGCATGCGCGCGGCCAGGGCCTGGCCCACGCCGTCGCCGCGGTTGGCCGAGCCGACCTCCACGAAGGCCCACAGCCGGGACGGGTGCAACGGGTTGAGCTGCACCGCGCCGGCCCCGACCACGACGTCGTCGTCGGTGGCCACCACCGTCCGCGACCACGCGGGTTCGTCCGTGTCCGGGCCCATGAGCGCCCGCAGCGCGATGACGGGATCAGCCTCGGGTGCGGGCAGGACCTCAAGCAGTCGGAGGTCGTCGCCGTCGTTCCAGGAGCGGTAGGACACGGCCATGGGCGATCAGCAGCCCAACTTTTCGGACAGGTAGGAGCTGACCTTGTCCAGGGACACGCGTTCCTGCGTCATCTCGTCGCGCGAGCGGATGGTCACGGCCTGGTCCTCGAGGGAGTCGAAGTCCACGGTCACGCAGAACGGGGTGCCGATCTCGTCCTGGCGACGGTAGCGGCGGCCGATCGCTCCGGCGTCGTCGTAGTCGATGTTCCAGCGGCGACGCAGCTCGGCGGCCAGGTTCTGGGCCACGGGCTTGAGGTCGTCCTTCTTGGACAGCGGGAGCACGGCCGCCTTGACCGGCGCCAGGCGCGGGTCGAGCTTGAGCACGGTGCGGGTGTCCACCCCACCCTTGGTGTTGGGAGCCTCGTCCTCCACGTAGGCGTCCACCAGAAACGCCATCATGGAGCGGGTCAGGCCGAAGGACGGTTCGATCACGTACGGGGTGTAGCGCTCGTCCGTGGTCTGGTCGAAGTACTGCATCTTGGTGCCGGAGTGTTCGGTGTGGTTGCCCAGGTCGAAGTCCGTGCGGTTGGCGATGCCCATGAGTTCGCCGTACTCCGAGCCCTGGAAGCCGAACTTGTACTCGATGTCGATCGTGCCGTCCGAATAGTGGGCGCGTTCTTCGTCAGGGACGTCGAAGCGGCGCATGTTGTCCGGGTTGATGCCCAGGTCCACGAACCAGTTCCAGCAGGACTCGACCCAGTCGTCGAACCACTTCTGTGCCTCGGACGGGTGGACGAAGTACTCGATCTCCATCTGCTCGAACTCACGCGTGCGGAAGATGAAGTTGCCCGGGGTGATCTCGTTGCGGAACGCCTTGCCCACCTGGCCGATGCCGAACGGCGGCTTCTTGCGGGCGGCGGTGACCACGTTAAGGAAGTTCACGAAGATGCCCTGAGCGGTCTCCGGGCGCAGGTAGTGCTTGCCCTTCTCGTCGTCCACCGGGCCCAGGTAGGTCTTCATCAGACCGGAGAACTGCTGGGGGTCCGTCCATTCGCCCTTGGTGCCGCAGTTGGGGCAGACAATCTCTGCCATGGACTCGGCCGCGCGGCCCTTCTTGTCCGCGAAGGCCTCCTCCAGGTGGTCCTGACGGTGGCGGGTGTGGCAGGACAGGCACTCGACCAGCGGGTCGGTGAAGGTGGCCACGTGACCGGAGGCCTCCCACACGGCGGTGGGCAGGATGATCGAGGAGTCCAGACCTACCATGTCCTCGCGTCCGCGCACGAAGGTCTGCCACCACTCACGCTTGATGTTCTCCTTGAGCTCAGCACCCAAGGGTCCGTAGTCCCACGCCGAACGGGAACCGCCGTAGATCTCACCCGCCTGGAACACGAAGCCGCGTCGCTTGCACAGCGAGATGACGTTCTCCAGCGTGGACTTTTGGGCCATGGGTGATTCACTCCAGTCTCTGCCGCGACCGCTGGCTGCGGCCTGGCGTGGGGCTGCCCGCCCCGGTGGACCCTGAGGGGCCGATCGGGCGTTCGGGCAGCAATGTGGACAACACGAAGATCGCGCCGGTTCGGCGCTCGGTCAAGGGTAACGAACGACGGCGATCCTCAGCGACTCCCGGCGCCACCGAACCGCCGCCAAAGCGGCGAGGCCGACGTTGGGGCCGACGTCGTCGTCGCGACTTGGTCGAGAGCCTGTGGTCTCAGGAAGGTCAGGGCTCCTGCTGACGCCATGTCAGGGAGCATCCGGCCTGTTGCCCGGATCTCGAGGTACCTTCCACGGCAGGGTCGCCAGTACGAGCCCGAGGAAGGTCAGCAGGGTACCCATGACGGTCACGGGCTCGATCAAGTTCCCTGCAGTCGGGGCCAGCAGGTCCAGGACCAGCGCCCCGGAGAGCATGCCCGCGGTCAAGGACAGGCTTGTCCGCAGGACACCGATCACCCGGGCCAGCACCGCACCGGCCGCCACGAACACCAGTCCCACGATCCCGCCCGTGTAGAGCCACCATTCCGGTGGGAAGTGCCATGGCGGGAGATCCGCCGCCGCGCGGTAGATCACGGCGGTGACCGTCAGCCCCACTGCTCCTCCGGCGAAGTTCACCAGCGTGGATGTGATGGGCGTGTCGGCCGCCTGCGCCGTTCGGCCGTTCATGGCCGTCTGAACGGCCACACCGACACCCGCCAGGACCTGCAGGAGTGCCAGCGGCACCAGCAAACCGGGGCCCGCCGTCGTCGCACTCCCCTGCCCTGCGCCGAACCGAGGCGATTCCGCCAGGACGACCGCCCCGGCGATCACGGCGGTGCCTGCGATTCGCCACCCCGTGAGGGGTTTGGCACCGCCCGGTCCAAACCCGATCCGGTCCACGACCAAACCGCCCAGGGACTGGCCCACAACCACCCCAAGGATGAACACAGCCACTCCCACCAGGGGCGTGGTGAAGGTCTGCACGAGCACCAGGAAAGCGCCGAACACACCGGAGAGCAGAAAACTGTAGGGCAGATGCCGCTCACGCAGGGAGGTCGCCAGTCGTCGTGTGCCCGCCCGTCCTTTGGGCAGGGCGAGTGCGAGGACGATGACGACGATCAGGCCCGTCCCGAAGCTCACCAGAGACGCCCCGGTGGGATCCCCCGTCCGGGTCCCGAGTTCCCCGTTGACGCGGGACTGCACGGCCATCCCGGATCCACACAACACGGCCGCGACCTGTACGAGCAGACCGGCCAGTCGGCCCTGAGCCGTATTGGAACCGGGGGCTGCGTTCGAGTCAGAGTTCGGGCGGTTTGGCGGGCCTAAGCCATCATCTGCTGCGTAGGACACGGTTCCAGGCTAATGTGCCCACACCGAGCCCCGGAGGCCTGGCACCTCATCGGCGATCAGCAAAAATGGGGGTATGGCTAAGACCCCCGAACCTGCAGAACTGCCGATCCGCGACGAGATGATCCGCCTGGGCCAGGCCCTCAAACTGGCCAGTTTGGTCGAGGACGGTGCCCAGGCCCGGACCGTGATCGACGACGGTCTGGTCAAGGTCAACGGTGACATCGAGGACCGGCGCGGCCGGCAACTACGCGACGGGGACGTCATCACGTTCAACGCCGAGTCGGTCGTGATCCGTTCGGACTCCTGAACCGGTCGGCCAGGTCGCAACGGGCCGGAGGCTTGTCCCCTGCGGTCAGGCCTTGAGCACGTGGTGCGTCAGGTACTCGTTGACGTGGCGCAGTTCCTGCTGGGCGATGCTGTGGCCCATTCCCTGGTACTGGACCTTGGTGGAATCGGCGTGGGTCAGCAGCCATTCGGCGGACTGGTTGACCAGTGCCTCGTTGACCACGGGGTCCTGGGGGTCGCGGCCCCAGAACAGCTTGAAGGGTTCCTGCTCCAGGGCTCCGTCCCGGAACATGGGCAGCGGGTCCGGGAGGGTGAAGCCGGAGAGCCCCGCGACGGCGGCGATCTCCCCCGGCATGGCGCGGACCACCGAGGTCGCGATGCACATGCCCTGGGAGAAGCCGAGTAGGGACACGGATGGCCGCCCCTCGGCCTGTTGCCGAACCCACGCGACCACGGGTTCCAGGGCCGCTTGCACCTGGGCGGCGTCGAACGCCTCGTCGCTGTAGAGCGGGAACCAACGGTAGCCGTAGCCCTCCCGCTGCGGGGCCCGCACGGAGGCCACCACGAATTCGTCGGGCAGACCGGGGACCAGGCCCATCAGGTCGTTCTCGTCCGCACCGAATCCGTGGAACATCACCAGCAGGGGCGCGTTCGGGTCGGCGGCGGGGTCGCGGTTCCACGCAACGGTCAATTCGTCAACCAAGTTCTCAGCCATGGGCCCCATCCTCCCATTCCGCCCCACCCCCTTCCGCCGAACCCTCCCGAAACTCGCAGATCAGGGCGTGATGAACGAGTTTCGGGAGGGTTCGGCTGGTGGGAGGGAGCGTTTCCGGGCTGCGCGGACCATACGGACCACGCGGGGCACGGTGCCACCCTGGCCGAGGGGATCAGGGTTCAGGTCGGCAGCCATCACACGGATCTCGGTCCAGCCCAGGGCCTCCGTGGCGCGCTGCCGTTCGATGTCGCGGAGTCGCTGATCGTGCCCGTCATGGTGGGCACCCTCAACCTGGATGGCGATACGGTGCTCCACGTCTGCCAGATCAGGCCACACGGCACGGTGGCCCGGGGCCTGCAGCTGGAGGTCGGTCGTCCACCCCGTGAGCCCGTGGTCCTCCAGCAACAGGCGCACCTTCGTCTCCAAGACCGAATCCACCCCGACGGCGGCGCGGTCCAGCGCGGATCTCAGCCTCGCTACACCGCGACATCCGTGGAACCCGCCGAGGTCCTGTGCCAACCCGGACCGGGTCCGCAGTGCGGGGCGCCCCGCATTGATCCCGGTCTCGTGTTCGTTGATCACACCGTCCACGATGCCCACCAGGTCCGAGTCCGAGAACACGGGGCACTTCCGCCGCGTGTACGCGCCGGCCAGGTCTATCAAGGTGCGGATCGGCGAGGTCACCCGCATGCCGTCGACCTCCCAGACGTCTTCGAGGGCCGGGAGACATTCGTGCCCCTGGACAGCAGGCCCGCGCGGCGGGTTCCCATGACCCACGCAGGTGAGGTGTACCGCCGGGGACTCCACCACGCGCTGGGAGAGGCGGAAGCCCAGCAGAACTGCCGCCGTGACGTGGCTCGCCGCACTGTCCGGGCAAACCTCCTGCAGCGCGGGAAGACGAGCAGCCAGGCCCTCGGGTGTCCCGGGCCCGACCATCCCGGATCGTTCAGGTACGTCTGAAGCGCTCACGGCCCACACCCCGCGCGTGATCGACGTGTAGGCAGACCCCCACAGTTGGCTGCGGGTCAGTCCGGCTTCGGTGGCTTCCCGGACCGTGAACCATCGGTCCATCAGACTGTCCGGCGGTCGGTGACGCGGTGTGGGCATGCACCCAGCACACCCCGGGGACAGGCACACCCCGTAGCCTTCAAGCACCCACCTGGGGACGTCGCACCTGTGTGTGCCGGTCCGCCGTCGTCTGTGGAGCCGGACCGTGCCCCTCCACCCCCGCCGAACCCTCGCAAAACTCGCGGATCAGGGGGTGATGGGCGAGTTTCGGGAGGGTTCGGCGGGGGTGGACGACAGGACCGTGCGGGCGACCAGCTCGCCCAGTTGCGCGTCTTCGATCAGGAAGCCGTCGTGGCCCGCGTCGGAGCGGATGGTCTGCCGGGTCACGGGCACGGGCAGTGCCTCGCACAGCGCGTCGGATTCGGACGGGAAGTAGAGCCGATCGGAGTCGACGGCGGCCACCAGCCAGTCGCACCGGGTACGTGCCAGCGCCTCCCGCAACGTCCCGCGCCCACGGGCCACGTCGTGGCTCATCAACGCCTCGTTCAACGTCAGGTACGAGTTGGCGTCGAACCGATCGGCCAGTTTGGAGGCCTGGTGGTCCAGATAGCTCTCGACCTTGTAGCGTCCCCGGTCCCCCGCCGTCGAACCCAGCACGCTCTCACCGGGCTGCGGGTCACGGCTGAACCGGGTCTGCAGTTCGGCCGCGGACCGGTAGGTGATGTGCGCGATCCGCCGCGCCAGGCCCAGCCCAACGGTGGGGAACTCGCCGTCGTAGTAGTCGCCACCGCGGAACGCCGGGTCCTGCCGCAGGGCCAGGTTCTGCGCCTGCCCCCACGCGATCTGCTCGGCACTGGACGCCGCACAGGCCGCCACCACGCCGCAGGCCCGCACCCGGTCGGGGAAGGTCACCGCCCACTCAAGGGCGCGCGCCCCGCCCATGGACCCGCCGATCACCAGCCGCCACTGCCGGATGCCCAGGGCGTCGGCCACCGCGGCCTCCGCCCGCACCCCGTCGCGGATGGTCACGAACGGGAACCGCGAGCCCCAGGGCGCACCGGTCGGGTCCACCGACGACGGCGCCGGCGTGGCCGGACCCGTGGAGCCGTAGCACCCGCCGAGCATGTTGATCGAGACCACGAAGTACCGGTCGGTGTCGATCACCCGTCCGGGGCCGACCAGACCCTCGCACCACCCCGGGGCTTCCGCGCGGGTGCGTTCCACCTCGGGGGCGTGCTCGCGGGCACGCCCGGGAGCCAGGTGGGCGTCGCCGGTGAGGGCGTGCTCGACCAGGACAGCGTTCGAACCGTCCGCGTCGAGTTCACCCCAGGTCTCGTAGGCCAGCCGCACGCCGGGCAGGACCACCCCGGATTCCAGCGGGAGGTCGCCCACGTCCACGTACGCGAGCACACCGTCCTCACGGACGAAGTCCGGGGCCCCCGTGCGCCCGCCCCCGACCAGGGTCATCTCAGGACGCTCCGTTCTCCGAGGGCTCGGTTCCGGAGCCGGACCCCGCGACAGCCGCGAAGCCCAGTTCCAGATCCGCCAGGATGTCGTCGATGTGCTCGAGCCCCACGGACAGCCGCACGAATCCGGGATCCACGCCCGCGTCCCGCTGCTCGTCCGCGGTCAGCTGCGAGTGCGTGGTGGAGGCCGGGTGGATCACCAGCGAGCGCACGTCACCGATGTTGGCCACGTTCGAGTGCAGCCCCAGCGCGTCCACGAAGGCCTGTCCCGCGGCGGCCCCGCCGTCCAGGACGAAACCGAGCACAGAGCCGGCCCCGTTCGGTGCGTAGCGGGTGGCCCGTTCGTGCCAGGGCGAGGATTCCAGGCCCGCGTAGGACACGGAACGGACGCCGTCGTGGCCCTCGAGCCACTGGGCGACCTTCTGCGCGTTGGCCACGTGTCGCTCCATGCGCAGGGACAGCGTCTCGATGCCCTGTTCGATCATGAACGCGTTGAACGGGGAGATCGAGGCGCCCAGGTCCCGCAGCAGCTGGGTGCGCACCTTGAGCGCGTAGGAGAGGTTGGCGCCGAAGGGTCCGTTCGTCCCGAACACCTCTCCGAAAACGATGTTGTTGTACGACGGATCGGGATTCACGAACTCCGGGAACCGCTCCGGATAACGCGTGTAGTCAAAGTTTCCGGAGTCGACCACGAACCCCCCGATCGAGGTGCCGTGTCCGCCCAGGAACTTGGTGGCCGAATGCACGACGACGTCGGCCCCCCACTCGAAGGGCCGCACCAGGTACGGCGTGGCGACGGTGTTGTCCACGATGAGCGGGACTTCGGACTCGTGGGCGATCCGTGAGACGGCTTCGATGTCCAAGACGTCATTGCGCGGGTTGGGGATCGACTCGGCGTAGAAGGCCTTGGTGTTGGGACGGACGGCGCCCCGCCAGGCGTCGACGTCGTCGGGATCCGTCACGAAGGTGACCTCGATGCCCAACTTGGCCAGCGAGTACTTGAAGAGGTTGAAGGTGCCGCCGTAGAGGGAGGCGCTGGCCACCACGTGGTCGCCCGAACCGGCGATGTTCAGGATGGCGTACGTGGTCGCGGCCTGACCGGAGGCCACCATGACGGCGGCCACGCCGCCCTCCAGGGAGGCGATCCGATTCTCGACCACTTCGGTGGTCGGGTTGTTGAGCCGGGTGTAGATGGGGCCCAGCTGCTCGAGCGCGAACCGATCTGCCGCCGTCGCCGCGTCCGGGAAGACGAAGGACGTGGTCTGCTGAATCGGCAGCGCCCGTGCACCGGTGACTGGGTCGGGTTCCTGGCCCGCGTGGATCTGGCGGGTCTCGAAGTTCCAGCCGGCGGGCTGTGCGGGGGTGGGGGTGTTGCTCAACGGTGGCTCCTGGTCTCAGGGGTCCCAGCCGGAGCCGGCGCAGTCCCGCACCGGGTCCGGGTCCGCGACCCGCGCTTGCCGTGACGCGGTCGCGTCCGGCCCGGTCCTCACCCAGGGCACCCCACCGCGGTTGGAGGGTTGCCGGCCAGCAAGCTGGGGCTTGACGCTGGCTCTCGTGACCGCTCCCATTGTCACGGGCACACCGTCGGAACTGCAAGCCGGGAACCGACGACGGAGCAGGGCTGGGCAACCGGGGCTCAGGATCCGAAAAGGTAGGCCCCCGCCAGGAACCCGACGGCGTCGAGCAGAAAGTGCGCGACGACCAGGGGCATGACCCGCCCCGTGCGCCGGTAGATCCACAGGAACACAAGCCCCATGACCACGTTGCCCAGCGTCGGCCCGAACCCCTGGTACAGGTGGTAGCTGCCGCGCAGCAGCGCCGACCCGATCAGCACGGCGGGCCACGCCCACCCCACGCGCAGGAGCCGGTCGGCCAGGAACGCGACCACGATGACCTCTTCAACCAGCGAGTGGCGCGCAGCCTGTCCGATCAGCAAGAGCACACTCCACCACTCGGTCCCGCCACCGTTGGTGGTCAGCTCCGCGGTAAGCCCCAGAGCCCGCCCGGCCTGATACATGCCCAGCGTGCCCAGACCCATGACCACGAACAACAGCGTTCCGAGCGCGAGGTCCTGCCACGGTGCCCTGAGGTCCAACCCGATCTGGCGGCACACGGTTCTCAGCTGCCCGGCGGAACCTGCCAGGAGGTAGAGCGCCAGCAGCACCGGCACCAGGGCGAGGACGATCGTCAGCACCTGACGCAGCACGTCGAAAACCGGGACATCGCTCATGGGCTGATTCATGGTCGCGTGGGACTGCGCGATCGACGAAGTGGTCATGACCTCGGCGATCTTCAGGATCGCCCACAGAGCGCTCGCGCCGAGAGAGACCCCGAGCACCAGCAGGATCTGCACCCACAGATCGGCCCGTCGGCCTCCGAATTCCTCCGGACGCCTGTCCTCGTGCCCTTGCCAGTGCTCGTCCCGGCGTTCCGCTTCCGTCATGGCCCCATTGTGCCGTCCGACGACGACGCCCCGGCCCGCTCACCAGTCCGGCCGCGATAGGTTGAACGCCATGACCGATGCCGCAGCCGATCACAGCACCGTTTCAGTTCCCGCTCCCGTTCACGCCCCGGTCGCCGAACGACGCGACAGCGTCCGTGAGTTCCACGGTGACCGCTTCCGGGACCCCTACGAATGGCTGCGGGACAAGGAATCCCCGGAGGTCATCAGCCACCTGGAGGCGGAAACGGCCTTCGCGGAATCCAGCACCGCACACCTGGCCAGCACTCGGGAGCAGATCTTCCAGGAGATCAAGGGTCGCGTGCAGGAGACCGACCTGTCCGTTCCGTGGCGTCGTGGCGACTGGTGGTACTTCGGGCGCACGGTCGAAGGCGGAGAGCACGGGATCCGATGCCGGGTGCCTGCCACGGCCCCGCTGGACTCCGAGGACGCCTGGACCCCACCCGTCGTCGAACCCGGCGTTGCCCTCCCCGGCGAAGAGGTCCTGCTGGACGGCAATGCGGAAGCCGCCGCACACGATTTCTGGTCCCTGGGCGCGTGGGACGTCTCCCTGGACGGCCGGTGGATGCTGTGGGCCGCGGACACCACGGGTGATGAGCGCTTCACCGTGCGGATCAAGGACCTCACCACGGGAGAGGTCCTCCCGGACGAAATCCCCGGTACCTCCTACGGCGCGTTCCTTTCCCCCGACGGCCGCGCGGTTTACTACACCGAGGTGGACGACTCCTGGCGCCCCTGGCGGGTACGCCGCCACGACGTAGGGGCCGGTAGCGCCACCACCCCACTGGACGCAGACGCCTTGATCGCCCAGGAGGAGGACCCGGGCCTCTGGCTCGGCGCCGGGCTGTCGGCGGATCGCCGGTGGCTGGTCCTGGATGCCGGGTGCTCCGAGTTCTCCGAGGTGTCGATCCTGCCGCTCGACGCCGCTCCGGGCACGGCCCCCACAGTCGTGATTCCCCGTGGTGAGCGCGTGCTCTACCAGGCGGAACCGGTGCGGGTGGACGGCCGCGACGTCGTCCTGGTCTCGCATGACCACGGTGCCGCGGACGGTCGGCTCTCGCTCCTGGAGCTGGACCGGTTGGGGCTGCCGCTGGACCGGGCCGGGGCCGTGGACGTCATCTCGCCGCGCGAGGACCTGCGCCTTCAGGGCTTCGCCGTGACCGCGGACCACCTGCTCGTGTCGGTGCGGGAGAACACCCTGCCGACCGTGCTGCTCCTCCCCCTGGCCGGTCTGGGGACCCCGGACCAGGCCCCGGTCACCCGCGTGTGGAACGACGACGGCGACCTGGCCTCCGTGAACTTGATCGCCGCCGAACACGATTCCCCCGTGGTCAGGTTCGCCGTGGAGACCTTCCTGCGCCCGACCAGGATCTTCGACCTGATCCTCTCGAGCAGTTCGACCGGCAGCACACCGGACAACTCCTCGCAGGTCGTCCCCGTTCTCCGCCAAGAGAAAGCGGTGCTGGGTGGTTACGACCCCGCCGATTACGAGGTCGAACGGGACTGGGCCACCGCCATCGACGGCACGCGCATCCCCGTGACCCTGATCCGCCGCCGCGGCCTCCTGGAGCCCGCCCCCGCCGTCGTCTACGCCTACGGCTCCTACGAAATCAGCATGGACCCGGCGTTCTCCTACTCCCGGATCTCCCTGCTCGACCGCGGTGCGGTGTGGGTCATCGCCCACGCCCGCGGCGGCGGGGAATGTGGCCGTGCGTGGTACGACGACGGGAAGAAGCTGCGGAAGAACAACACGTTCACGGACGTGGTGGCCGTGACGGAGCACGTGGGACGGCGGGCCGACGTCGATGCCGACCGGCTGGTCCTCATGGGTGGTTCCGCGGGAGGGCTCATGGTAGGCGCCGTGTTGAACCTGGCACCGCACCTCTACCGCGGGGCGGTGGCTTCCGTCCCGTTCGTGGACCCGCTGACCTCCATCCTCATGCCGGAACTCCCCTTGACCGCGCTGGAATGGGAGGAATGGGGCAATCCGATCGAGGATCGGGAGGTCTACGCGTACATGAAGGCGTACTCCCCGTACGAGAACATCTCGACCGACCCCGGCGTCGCCTACCCGCCGATCCTCGCGGTCACGTCCCTGCACGACACGCGTGTGCTGTACGTCGAACCCGCCAAGTGGGTGGCCGCCCTCCGCCACGCCCGTCCGGATGCCGCCGATCAGGTCATCATGCGGATCGAGATGGCCGGCGGCCACGGTGGTGCGTCGGGCCGCTACCAGCAGTGGCGGGACACGGCGTGGGAGGACACGTGGGCCTTGGAGCGGATGGGGTTGGTCTGACGGCACGGATCAGGAACTCACAGCCCACATGGGCGTTCGCTTGGGCGGCAACCTTTCCAGGACCAGGACCAGCGGGATCACCAACAGTGCCGTGGCGATGGAGGTCAGGAACACCGGCCACAACGCCACGGTCTGCGGGACCCACACGAGTTCCACGAAGTACCCGGCAAGATTCGCGCCCGCATGCCAACCCAGCGGAATCCACAACGCGCCCGTACGCAGGGACGCCCAGGTCAGGGTCGCGCCCAGAACCGCAAGCTCCACCAGACGCATCAGAACCCAGTGACCGGACCCCCCGTTGCTGTACAGATTGGCTGCGTGCGCAGCGGAGAACAACAGGCTGCTGACGGCGATCACCACCGCGGGATGCCAACGGCTCTCGCTGAGCCGCACCAGAACTCCGCGATAGACGAGTTCTTCGGGCAGCGCGGTGGCCAGCACACCGATCACCACGGCGCCCAACGCCGCGAAAAGTCCGGCGCGTGGCAGCCACACGCCCATCGGTGTGGTCGCGCCCGTGACCAGAAACAGTGCGGAGGTGATCCCCGTGATGGCCCCGGAGAACAACAGTGCGATCCACAACGCCCGCAGCTTCTGCGCCCCGGAGCGGACGTCGGCGCCCATGAGCTTGGGCAGCACGGCGGGTGCGGAGCCCACCGATTTGTCCCACCCCGGGAAGCCCAGAGCCAGGACTCCCCGCTTGGTGATCAGGAACCAGATCAGCAGAACGGCCACGGGCTGGACCAGGAAGACGATCTCCCAGGGCCAGTCCCGGACGGCCATCCGCCAGGAAACGATGAGAGAGACGATCAGGGTGGCCAGGACCGCCGCCAGTGGACGGTCACGCACCGATCGTTGAAGTCCGCGCATGGGCTGAGAATAGTCCACGCCCCGCCGAATCACGTGCGGGCGAACCGCCCCCGGTGACCGGAAACGCCCACCGGGCCCCCTGCCCCGGAGCCGGTGACCGTGACGGCGACTAGAACCGGAACGGGATCGGAATACCGCCGCAGCAGCACACGCCCTGCACACGCGAGGGCTGCGTGCTGAGGAGCAGGGCGGCCTGATGGCACGCGGCGAACTGGGCCAGGGTGGGAACCACGCCGCGCAGCACCCCGCGTTCGGCGATGATGCCCCGGATCACCGCCGAACAGGACTGGCCACCGCGCGCCACCAGGTGGGCGCAGGTGTAGCCCTTGCGGGGGGACAGATACCGCTGGTACCCGCGGATGGCAAGGTCCACAAAGCGACGGGGAGCGACCGTAACCCTACTTAGTGTTTCCATGTCACCACCCTAGCGGAGCCTTCAGTTGATCCCGGGCCTAGCGGAGCCTTCAGTTGATCCCGAGCTTCTCCAGAATCAGTTCGCGCACGCGTCCCGCGTCGGCCTGACCCTTCGTCGCCTTCATGACGGGACCGATCAGGGCCCCGACGGCCTGAACCTTGCCCGCCTGAACCTTGGCAACCACGTCGGGCATCTGCGCCATCGCGTCGTCGATCGCGGTGAGCAGCACGCCGTCGTCGGAGACCACGGCCAGGGACCGGGCTTCCACAATCTGCGCGGGCGATCCCTCGCCGGCGGCGATGTGGCCGATGACCTGCTTGGCGATCTTGTCGTTGATGGTCTTGGCGCCGATGAGAGATTCAATCTCCACCACGTGCTCCGGGGTCACGCCGAGCTCGGCGATCTCCGTACCGCGCACATTGGCCAGGCGCGCAATCTCGCCCATCCACCACTTGCGGGCGGCACCCGCGGTGGCTCCGGCGGCGATGGTCGCTTCGATCTCGTCCAGCACACCCGCGTTGACGACGTCGCGGAACTCCTGGTCCGAGTAGCCCCACTCAGCCTTGAGCTTCTTGCGCCGTTCGGACGGCGGCTCCGGGAGTTCCGCGCGCAGTTGCTCCACCCACTCCGGGTCCGGCACCACGGGCACCAGGTCGGGCTCCGGGAAGTAGCGGTAGTCGTCGGCATCGGACTTCGGGCGACCGGAGGTGGTCGACCGGGTGTCCTCGTGCCAGTGCCGGGTCTCCTGCACGATCGCGTCCCCGGCCGCGAGCACGGCGGCATGGCGCTGGATCTCGTAGCGCACGGCACGTTCGACGGCGCGCAGCGAGTTCACGTTCTTGGTCTCCGAACGCGTGCCGAATGTGGTGGAGCCCTTGGGCATCAGGGACACGTTGGCGTCGCAACGCACGTTGCCGCGCTCCATGCGGGCGTCCGAAATCCCCAGGTTCTTCACGATCTCGCGGATCGCGGCCACGTACACGCGAGCCAGTTCGGGCGCGCGGTCGCCGGCACCGACGATCGGCTTGGTCACGATCTCGATCAGCGGCACACCGGCGCGGTTGTAGTCCACCAGGGAGAACTCCGCACCCTGGATCCGACCCGTCGCGCCACCCTTGTGGGTGAGCTTCCCGGCGTCCTCCTCCATGTGGGCCCGCTCGATCTCGATGGTGAACGGTGTTCCGTCCTCGAGCTCCACGGTGATCTCGCCATCGAACGCGATCGGCTCGTCGTACTGCGAGGTCTGGAAGTTCTTGGGGGTGTCCGGGTAGAAGTAGTTCTTCCGCGCGAAATGGGACACCGGGGCGATCGAACAGTTTAGCGCCAGCCCCAGGCGCACGGCGGATTCCACGGCCTTCTTGTTGACCACCGGCAGCACGCCCGGCAGGCCCAGGGACACCGGCGTGGTGTTGGTGTTGGGCTGGTCCCCGAAGGCGTTGGGGGCGGCGTCGAACATCTTGGTCTTGGTGTTCAGTTCCACGTGAACCTCGAATCCCAGCACGGGATCGAAGTTCTCCATGGCCTCTTCGAAGGACAGGATGTCGGCGCTCACTTGGCGGCTCCTTCGGTGGCGACGGCGGAAGTGGTTCCGGGGAGATTGTTCACGGCGGTCACGACGTCGGGCAGGTCCTTCCAGATCGGCCCGCCGTTGGCCTGGGTCAGCAATGCCTCCAGGCCTGCACCGGCGCAGTAGAGCCGGGCGTCCTCACGGGCGGGGGCCATGAACTGGACGCCGACGGGCAGTCCGTCCTCCGGCGCGAGGCCGGCGGGCAGCGAGATCGCGGGAACACCGGCCAGGTTGGTCGGAATCGTGGCGACGTCGTTGAGGTACATCTGCATGGGGTCCGCGTGTTCGTCCACCGAACCGATCGGGAACGCCGTGGTTGGCGCCGTCGGGGAGATCAGGACGTCGCACTTCTCGAAGGCCGCGTTGAAGTCCCGCTGCACCAGCGTGCGGACCTTCTGGGCGGAGCCGTAGTAGGCGTCGTAGTACCCCGCGGACAGGGCGTAGGTGCCCAGAATGGTGCGGCGCTTGACCTCGGCGCCGAAACCGGCCGCGCGCGTGGCACCCATGACCCGCTCGATGGTCAGGTTGCCGTCCGTGGGCAATGTGCGGCGGCCGAACCGGACGCCGTCGTACTTGGCCAGGTTGGAGGAGACCTCCGAGGACATGATCAGGTAGTAGGCACCCAACGCGTAGCGGAAGTTGGGGGTCTCCACCTCGACCACCTCGGCACCGGCCGAGCGCAGCAGGTCCACGGCCTCGCGGAAACGCTGCTCGACTCCCGCCTGGAAGCCCTCGCCGGTCAGTTCCTTCACAACACCCACGCGCAGGCCCTTGAGCCCACCCTCGGCGGCACCGGCACGGGCGGCAGAGGCGAATCCCGTGGCGGGGTCGGTCAGGGAGGTCGAGTCCTGCGGGTCGTGACCGCCCACCACCTCGTGCAGCAACGCGGCGTCCAGGACGGTGCGCGAGCACGGACCAACCTGGTCCAGGGAGGAGGCCATGGCGATCACGCCGTAGCGGGACACGGAGCCGTAGGTCGGCTTCACGCCCACGGAACCGGTCACCGCGGCGGGCTGACGGATCGATCCGCCGGTGTCCGTGCCCAGCGCCAACGGCGCCTGGAAGGCGGTCACCGCGGCCGCCGAACCGCCACCGGACCCACCCGGGATACGGGTCAGGTCCCAGGGGTTGCGGGTCACGCCGTACGCGGAGTGTTCGGTGGTGGAGCCCATCGCGAACTCGTCCAGGTTGGTCTTGCCCAGCATGGGCATCCGGGCCGCGCGCAGACGCTGGGTCACCGTGCCGTCGTAGGGGCTCATCCACCCTTCGAGCATCTTGGAGGCCGCGGTGGTGGGCTGCCCCTTGGTCACGATCAGGTCCTTGACCGCAATCGGCACGCCCGCCAGCTCCGGAAGGTCCTCGCCGCTCTCGCGAGCCGCATCCACCTCCGCGGCCACGCTGAGGGCCTCTTCGGTGTTGACGTGCAGGAAGGCGTTGAGACCGGTCTTGCCCGCGTACGGGTTGTCGGCCTCCACCGGGCGGCCGTCGGTCGCGGCGATCCGCTCCAGGTGCGCTTCGACCGCCTGCACGGAGGTCACTTCACGCTCGGCCAGCTTCTGGGCGAGTTCGGCCGCGGACAGTTCGATGATGTTCTGCGTCATGGTGCTGGTCCTCAGTCTTCCTCGAGAATCGCGGGCACCTTGAACTGCCCGTCCTCGGCATCCGGGGCTCCGGACAGCGCTTCCTCGGCCGTCAGCGGTTCGCCCACCACGTCCTCGCGCATCACGTTGCGCAGCGGCAGCGGGTGGCTGGTCGCGGGCACGTCGTCCCCGGCAACCTCGCTGACCTGCGCCACGGCACCCACGATCTGCTGCAGTTCGCCGGCCATGGCCTGCAGTTGCTCCTCCGACATCTCGATGTGCGCCAACGTCGCCAGATGGGCGACGGTGTCACGTGTGATCTCGGACATGCACGCTCCTTGTTCTCGGGTTCAGGGGTCGGGCCGGACTCAACATCCGGGTGCTTCCACGGCGCCCGTGGGGCGGGGCAGCACGCACGACGACGACGGCGGCGGCTCGACCCGGCCAGTCTAGCCACGGCGCGCAGACGCTTCCGACACATACTCTGGTGGCAGCAAGAGATCGCGGTCGCCTGATCGCACCCCGTGCGGGGTGCTCCGAACCGGAGTTCGGTCGACCAGCACGTACCCCAGACAAGGAGCCTCCGTGGCATCAGGATCCCAGAAACCCTCGACGTCCGCCCCGGGCAAGACCCGGGCAGGACAGGCAAAGTCCGGCAAGCCCAAGAAGGACCGGGGCGCCGCCCGGCGCGCCAGGGCTGCGGCCAAGGACCCCTCGACTCCCTCCAGCACCCGGCGCACACGGTCCCAGGATGCCGCGAACGCGTGGCGGCAGGGAATCTCGACGGCCACGGCATCGGCCGTCGATCAGATGACGGCGCACGTCCAGGCGGTCGTGCTGGACCAACTCGAGCAGTTCGGTGCGTTCCCACCGTTCGTCGTCGTCGCGCGGCGGGACGGTGAGTTCGAACTGCACAGCCTCTCCCCCGAGGAACTGCAACGGTCCAGCCCCGCGGACGCCCTGGACTCGCTCCGGAACTGGACCCGAGAGTCCGCCGCGGAGTTGCTGGGGGCGGCGCTGGCCTTCGGCGCCACGTTGCCGGACCGTTCGGGCGCCTCAGCGCTGATCGCGGAGGTCGAGCACGTGGACGGCGTGAGCCTGACGGTGATCCAGGCGTACAAGGTCAAGGGCACCAAGGGCGCCAAGCGCACGGAGCTGGAGGACGCCACGGTCGAGAACAGGGAGCCCTCCCTGCTGCGCTGAGCCTTCCTCGGACCGTTTCGGCCCCGTCGCACCGGGCCGGTCCGGTCCGTCGGGTTTGCCCGGACATGACAGGACCCCGCTACCGCGGTTGCGGTAACGGGGTCCTGGTGCATGGATGGTGAACGAGTCACCTCATCCCGTGATCAGGTGATGATCAGGCGGGGATGTTCAGGGTCTGGCCCACGAAGATCATGTTCGCGTCAGCCACGGAGTCGGCGTTGGCCGCATACAGGGCCTCCCAGCCACCCTCGATGCCGAGCTTCGCGGCGATCGAAGCCAGGGTGTCGCCGGACTCGACGGTGTAGGTGCCGGAGGTGGCAACGGCCTCGGTCTGGACCGGGGCAGCCGGAGCGGTGTACTCGGCAACCGGGGCGGCCTCGGCAACCGGAGCCTGCTCGACCGGAGCGGCCTCGGCAACCGGAGCCTGCTCAACCGGAGCAGCTTCAGCAACGGGGGCCTGCTCGACCGGAGCGGCCTCGGCAACCGGAGCCTGCTCGACCGGAGCCTGCTGAGCCGGAGCGGCGGGGGTCTCGACCGACTGGGTGGAGACGTTGGAGGTGGTGCCACCCAGGCCCAGCTGACCGCAGGTCGGCCATGCGCCGATACCCTGGCCTTCGAGCACGCGCTCGGCGACGGCGATCTGCTGCTCGCGGGAAGCGTCCTGCGCAGCACCCTGTCCGCCGTAGGCAGCCCAGGTGGAGGGGGTGAACTGCAGGCCACCGGAGAAACCGTTACCGGTGTTGATGCCCCAGTTGCCGCCGGACTCGCACTGAGCCACGGCATCCCAGTCAACCGCGTTGGCGGGAGCGGAGGCACCAGCCAGGGCGATGCCGCCCATGACGGTGGCGGTGCCGGCAACGATGGTCTTCTTGAAGTTCTTGTTCACAACTAGCTCCTGTGCGGTCCCGTCTACGCTCGTGCCGTCCCCGGCGTCCTTGCGTCGCTGTCTTCCCGAAATCTATGGATCGAGGTTCAGGCATTGCTCGCGGACAGCGATGACGGTTGAGCAATACCCGGGATTCGTTTGTGGCGGCTGACGAACAGCCAGTCCGCTGAGGTGAATCCCCTGAACGGGGAGTCCCCCGCGGGAAGTTCGAAGATCACAGTACAGTAACGATTTCGTCACTGTCACCCCTTGGGCGTGTGATTCGGGTCAACATGGAAGGTTGTCCATCCATTTGCATGGACGCGACGCAACGACTTCCAGCCCCACGAACAGCCCCTGATTCCACGCACGGACGCCGTGCACCCCGCGAAATCAAGGTAACAAGACCATAACAGCCACATCACGGAACGGTCACGAGGTTTGTGACCGAACCCACCGGATCTTATGGACACGTCCATAAAATGTGACCTTCATCACATTCTCGCCGCGGCGTGTTCCGCCTCAAGCGACAGTTGTCAGCCGGCCAGACCCTCCGGTCCCTGGGTGAGCAGGCGGCCGAAGGCTTCCTCGTCCAGGACGGGCACGCCCAGGGACTCCGCCTTGTCCAGCTTGGACCCCGCCGAGGCTCCCGCCACCAGATAGTCGGTCTTCTTGGACACGGAGCCCGAGGCCTTGCCGCCGCGCAGCAGGATGGCCTCCTTGGCGGTGTCACGGGAGTAGTTCTCCAGGGTTCCGGTGACCACCACGGTCAGTCCTTCCAGGACCTTGGGGACGGAGTCGTCGACCTCGTCCTCCGTGCGCACTCCTGCCGCTGCCCATGCGTCCACGATCTCCCGGTGCCAGTCCTCCGCGAACCACTCGATCACGGCGCGGGCGATCGTGGGCCCCACACCGTCGGTGGCCGAAAGCTCTTCCTCGGTCGCGGTTCGGATGCGCTCCATGGAGCCAAACGCTGTTGCCAGCGACCGCGCCGCGGTGGGGCCCACGTGTCGGATCGACAACGCCACGAGCACCCGCCACAGCGGTTGTTCCTTGGCCTTCTCCAATTGGTCGAACAGACGACTGGTGTTCGCGCTGGGAACCGACGGCTTCTTGGCCGTGGGCTTGGTCCAGAAGTAGGGAACCAGTTCCGTCTCCCCGTCGGCCGCGCCGCGCCCGCGCTTGGGACGGGCGATCATCACGTCGGCCAGCTCCTCGGGGGTCAGATCGAACAGCTGCGCTTCCGAGGTCAACGGCGGAGCCGTTGCGCCGTCGGGGTCCGTGAGGGCCTTGGCCGCCTCCTCCCCCAGCGCCTCGATGTCGAAGGCGCCGCGGCCCGCGGCGTGGAAGACCCGCTGCCGCAGTTGGTCGGGGCAGGACCGGGAGTTGGGGCAGCGGATGTCCACGTCCCCTTCCTTGGCGGGAGCCAGAGGGGTCCCGCAGGACGGACAGTGGGTGGGCATCACGAACTCACGTTCCGTGCCGTCCCGCAGCGCGACGACGGGGCCGACGATCTCCGGAATCACGTCGCCCGCCTTGCGCAGGACCACGGTGTCGCCGATCAAAACACCCTTCGCCTTGACCACGTCCTGGTTGTGCAGGGTGGCCATGGAGACCGTGGAGCCGGCAACGGTCACGGGCTCCATCACGCCGTACGGTGTGACGCGTCCGGTGCGCCCCACGCCCACGGCAATGTCCAGCAGCTTGGTGTTGACCTCTTCGGGCGGGTACTTGTACGCCACGGCCCAACGCGGAGTGCGCGAGGTGTGGCCGAGTTGGCGCTGGGTGGCCCGGTCGTCGATCTTGATGACGATGCCGTCGATCCCGTGCGTCAGGGAATGCCGCTGGTCCCCGTAACGCTCGATGAACTCCAGGACCTGGTCCACGGAGTCCAGCACCTGTGAGTACGGACTCACGGGCAGGCCCCACGCGGCCATGTGGTCGTAGACCTCGGACTGGCGGGTGATCTGCAGACCGGAAACCGCGCCGATGCCGTGGACGTACATGGACAGGGGCCGCTTGGCCGTCTCCGCGGGGTCCTTCTGCCGCAGCGAACCGGCCGCGGAGTTCCGCGGATTCGCGAACGGTGGCTTGCCCTCGGCCACGCGTTCGGCATTCACGCGCTCGAAGTCCTGGGTGGAGATGAAGATTTCCCCGCGGATCTCGATCTCCTCCGGGATCTGGTCCCCGGTGAGTTCGGCGGGGATGGTCTTGATGGTCTGGACGTTGTGCGTGACGTCCTCGCCCGTCGTGCCGTCCCCGCGGGTGGCCGCGCGGACCAGCTTGCCGTGGCGGTAGAGCAGATTCACGGCCAGGCCGTCAATCTTCAACTCCGTCAACCATTGGGCGGGAGGTGCCCCGTGCAGGTTCGCCACGGAGGCCTCCGCGCGGGCCAGCCAGGCGCGGAGCTCGTCGATGGAGAAGACGTCCTCCAGGGAGTACATCTTCTCCAGGTGCTTGACGGGTGCGAAGGCCGCGGAGACCTCCCCGCCGACCTCCTGCGTGGGCGAATCATTGGCCACGAGCTCCGGGTGCAACCCTTCGAGCTCCTCCAGCCGCCGATAGAGCCGGTCATACTCCGCGTCCGAGAGAGTCGGGGCGTCCTGGACGTAGTAGGCCGTGCGCGCCTCGCGGACCGCCTCCACCAGTTGCGCGTACTCCTCGCGCAGCTCGTCGGTCGGACGGTCGGCCTGGGCGGTTTCGATCTGCGTGCTCACCGGTCCATTGTGGCCCAAGGGCCCGACACCCGGACCGGTGAGCACGGCTCAGCGGGTCGCGCTGATCGTGGCGTGCGGTTTGCGTTTCTTGGCGTTCCAGACGGTGACCGTGGCGGAGCGGAGGTTCTCGCCGCGGCCATCACGCTGCACCGCCACCGCCGCCGACCCCGGCAACACCAAGGGGGTCGCGAACTCCACCTCCCAGGTCAGGGGCGCGGAGGTGTCCAGCAGCGCCAACGCCCGGGAGGCCGTGTACATACCGTGCGCGATGGCCCCCTTCATACCGAGGGCCTTGGCGCTGGGTCCACTCAGGTGGATGGGGTTCACGTCCCCGGACACGGCGGCGTACTTCCGGCCCGTGTCCGCCCCCAGTTGCCAGCGCGCCGTGGGCACGGGAGGCACGAACTCCGGCCGGGTCCCGTCCCCGGCTGCGCTCTGCGTCGTCGTCCCGGAATCCGTGCTGCGTGAGCCCTCGGCCCCGGGGATCCGGGTGCCGCGGGCCAGGTAGACCGAACGCCCGACCCAGATCGGCGGCGCATCCGGGCTGCGTCGCAGCTCCGCGACCACGTCCACGGCGGTCCCGGCGCGGTGCGGACGCAGGTTCTCCGCGCGCACGTTCACCTGCAGGAGATCACCTTCCAGGACGGTCTCCGTCTGGGTGACCGCGTTGGCCAGGTGGACCAGACCCACCGTGGGCAGCGGGAAGTCCTTGCGCGTGAGCAGGACCATGGCCGCCGGAAAGGCCAGGGCGTGCAGGTAACCGCTGAAGACCTCGGTCCCGGAGCCCGCCCCCGTGGACGTTGCCCTGATCCGGGCACCCACCACCTCGCAGAAAGCACGGTGTTCGGTGGCCTTGACCTCCACGGCGGGCACCACAATCTCCACGTCAGGAAGCCGTGGGTTCGACCGACCCGACCGGCTCCCGGCACGCGCTCCCTTCCCGGGGACGGGCAACGGAAGGCCCTTGAACGCCCTGCGCATCCCGAGCGTGGCCGCTCGGGCGGTGGTGCCGGCAGCGGCCTTCGCATACAGACCGCCCAGTGCGGGCATGGTGTCCAGGACGATGCCCTGCGGGGACTCGCCCTCACCGGCACGTCGGTTCTGTCCCTGTCCGGGCGTCGGTTCGGGGGCTGGTGTGTTCGGCGTCGTCGTCATCTCAGGCTCCCACCAGGTTCTGTCCGCACACGCGCAAGGTCTGCCCGCTGATGCCGGCCGCTGCGTCCGAAAGCAGGAAGGCGATGGCCTCCGCGACGTCCAGCGGCAGACCACCCTGCTGCAAGGAGTTGAGGCGGCGTGCCACCTGCCGACGCGCCATGGGGATCTTGGCCGTCATCTCGGTCTCGATGAAACCGGGGGCCACCGCATTGGCCGTCCCGCCGCGTTCGGCCAGCACCGGCGCCAAAGCGGCCACCATCCCGACGATCCCCGCTTTGGAGGCCGCGTAGTTCGTCTGCCCGCGGTTGCCCGCAATCCCGGAGGTCGAGGCCAGACCCACCACACGCAGACCGTCCGCGGCGGGATCGGCCAGCAGCTGGCGGGTGATCCGCAGCGGGGCCTCCGTGTTGACCGCCAGGACGGAGGCGAAGCGGGATTCGTCCATGTTGGCCAGCATCTTGTCCCGGGTGATGCCCGCATTGTGCACGATCCCGTCGATCCGCCCGTACCGCGTCTTGCAGTGTTCCAGGATGCGCGTGCCCGCATCGGGAGCGGTCACGTCCAGGGGCAGCGAGGCGGTTCCCAGCTGGTTGGCCAGCTCGGACAGCGGCTGTCCCGCGGCCGGAACGTCCACGGGTACCACTCGCGCCCCTTGGGCGTGCAGCAGGCGGGCGATCTGTTCGCCGATCCCCCGGGCCGCCCCGGTGACCACGACGACGCGCCGGTCCAGCGGGGTCTCGCCCTGGGGCGCGGTGGCCAGCCCTTCGGGGCCTGCATCGGAGCCGACCACCAGGAACTGGCCGTCCACGAACGCGCTGCGCCCGGAGAGCAGGAAGTCGAGCCCGCCCAGCACGGACGGCGCGGTGGCGGCCACGCCGTCGGCCACCAGGATCCCGTTGGCCGTGGCCCCTCCGCGCATCTCCTGGGCCACGGAGCGGAGGAAGCCCACCACACCTTGACGGGCCGCGTTGCGGTCGACGACGTCGAACGGCGCGCCTCCCGCCGCCGTTCCGGCAGCGGGGTCATCGGCCGCCGTGGGCAGGCTGGCAGCGCCGCCCGCCGCCACGCCGTCGGCCGGTCGGGAGATCGTGATCACCCGGCCACCGGGGGCCAGGGAGCGCAGCAGCCCGCCGAGTTCCAGTGCGGGAGCGCTCAGCCCGCCGAGTTCTGTGAGACCGGTCAGGCAGAGCACCACGGCGCCGACGCGACGCAGCCCGTCACCGTGACGGTGCACCTCGAAACCTCGGGTAAGCAGGTGCTGGGCGAGGGCGTCGGCATCGGGGTCGGACCCGGGCGTCGTCGTCGTGCCGCTGCCGGCACCGAGCACCAGGACCAGGCCGGGAACTGCGGGTGTGTCGGGGTCGTGTCGACGCAGGGCGACCGGGGCGGGCAGCCCCAGGGAGGTGGCGATCTTTCGTCCGGGGCCTTGGGAGACCACGGACAGGTAGGCGTCATCGGTGGCGGGCGCGTGGCCCAGCAGGGAGGTGAGGTCAAAGGGTGAGGGACTCACGAAGGTCCTTTCGGTGGATGGAACACCTGGGCGCTCCCGTCAACACATGCGGACGCGGGAGCGCCCAGGTCTCGGTATCGGAGGTCCGGTCAGGACTCGGGGTAGGCGCGCAGCAGGGCCACGGCCCCCTGGCCGCCAGCCGCGCACACGGAGATCAGGCCCGTGACCGGGCGGTTCTCCGCGACAGCGCGCGCCTTGAGTTCCTTGGACAGGGTTGCCACGACCCGGGTGCCCGTGGCGGCGAACGGGTGCCCGGCGGCCAAAGAGGAGCCACGGACGTTGAGACGCGACCGGTCCAGGACGCCCACGGGTTCGTCGAGGCCCAGGTTGACCTTGCAGAAGTCCGCGTCCTCCCAAGCCGCAAGGATGGTCAACACGGTGGAGGCGAAGGCCTCGTGGATCTCCACCAGGTCGATGTCCTGCAGTTTCAGCCCGTTGCGCGCGAGCAGGCGGGGTGCCGCGTAGGCCGGTGCCATGAGCAGACCTTCGTTGCCGTCCACGAAGTCGACGGCGGCGGTCTCGGCATCCACGATCTCGGCCAGCTTGGGCAGGTTGTGTTCCTCGGCCCACTCCGCGGTCGCCAGGAGGATCGCGGAGGCGCCGTCGGTCAGCGGCGTCGAGTTGCCCGCCGTCATGGTCGGGTCCGTCTCCAGGTTCTTACCGAACACAGGCGAGAGCCCGCCAAGTTTCTCCACCGAGGTGTCCGGCCGGAGGTTGTTGTCCTTGGTGAGACCGCGGAACGGGGTCACCAGGTCGTCGAAGAACCCGCTGTCCCAGGCGGCCGCCAGATTGTGGTGGCTGTTGGCGGCGATCTCGTCCTGGGCCTGCCGGGTGATGCCCCACTGCGCGGTGGTCAGGGCCTGGTGCTCCCCCATCGACAACCCCGTGCGCGGCTCGGCCACACCGGGGGCCACGGGGGCCAGATCACCGGGGCGCAGCTTGGCCAGGGCCTTGAGCTTGTCCTTGGGCGTCTTGGCCCGGTTGAGCTGGAGGAGCACCTTCCGCAGCCCCTCCCCGACGACGATCGGCGCGTCCGAGGCGGAGTCCACACCGCCGGCCACACCCGCGTCGATCTGACCGCAACGGATCTTGTTGGCGATCAGGGAAGTGGTCTCCATGCCCGTGGCGCAGGCCTGCTGGACGTCGATCCCGGGGGTCTGCGGGTCCAGGGCCGAACCGAGCACGGATTCGCGCACCAGGTTGAAGGCCTTGGGCTGCTTGAGGACCGCGCCACCGGCAACCGCGCCCAGACGTTCTCCGGCGATGCCGGTACGCGCGACCAGCCCGTCCAGTGCGGCGGTGAACATCTCCTGCACGGAGGTGCTGGCGTACGGGCCACCCGCACGGGCGAACGGGGTGCGGTTGCCCGCGACCACCCAGGCGCTGCGCAGCTGGCGGGGTGCGGTGGGATCGGACGCGGGCTGGATGGTGGGCTCACTGCTCATGACGGGAGTGCTCCTCGATTTTCTCGGTGCTTGATGTGATCGGTGATTGGTGTGCTTGATGTGGGCGGCGGTCGGTTCGGAAACCGATCGGAAGTCGTGCGTGGACCCGTCGAAAATCTTGAGGTGACGGGTATCACGTTTTCCAAGAGTAACTGATACTCTCGGTATCGTGAACACCTCGACCGCTGAGCCCACCGTCAAGGGCCGTGAAGCCAAGGACCGCACCGACGGGCGCACCCGTCGGTGGCGTCTGCACCGCGAACGACGGCGGATCGAACTGCTGAAACTCGCCCGGGAAGCCATCGCGGAATTGGGCGCCAACGCATCCATGTCGGAGATCGCTGCCCACTGCCGAACCTCCAAGTCCGTCTTCTACCGGTACTTCGAGGACAAGGACGGCCTCAAGCGCAAGCTGGCCGAGTACGTCGTCGAACGCATGGGCAGACGCATGACGGAGGCGGTCGCGGAAGCCGGGTCCTTCGAGGAAACCGTCCACGAACTCGTGGTCCAGTACCTGTGGCAGCTCGAGAACGCACCGGAGGTCTACCTCTTCGTGGTCTCGGAGAGCGCCCCCGACGGGCAGAGCCCCGTCGACCGATTCGTCCAGGCCGTGGCCGAACTACTCGTGGACGCTCAACGCAGGCACAGCGCGGATCACGACCGTCTCCCCGAGCCCACGGCCCGGTACTGGGCCGCCGGCGTCGTCGGCCTGGTCCGCGGGGCCGGCGAAGCCTGGATGCGCCCCCGGACCACCGCCGGTCCACAGGCCCCGGCCAACCCCGACGAGAACCACCCGTCGGCCGCCGAGCCCGAGCGACCGAGCCTGGAGGAGTTCGTGGAAACCGTGACCGCGTGGGTGGTCAAGGGCTCCCAACCACCCGCGCTCTCCTCCATCACCCCGACCACCTGACCCCGGGGCCGCACCCCGGAACCCGTCCCGAGAACAACCCCGGGCGAACCCGCCCGTGAAACCCGCCCGTGAGAACCGATCGAGAAGGACACCATGGCCACCACATCACCACGCAACCGCCTCAGCCGCCGCGCCGCCCGCTCGCGGGCCCACCACACCGCGGGCACCGGTCCGGAACACGACGTCGAATCGGAGTTCGCCACCGAGGCCCAGGACGCAGAGATCTCCGTGGACACCGCGCTCCTGCGGGACGTGCTGGCCGGGGCCTACGCCGAGGAACGCCGGGCGTCACGGGAACTGATCAAGGACGAGCGGTTCCACCACGTCCCGGGGCGCACCAAGGAGGAACAGCGCGACCGCACCTTCGAAGCACTCAAGTCTCTGGCCGGTTCCGATGCCGTGATGGCCGGGCTGCCCACCGATCAGGGCGGCGGCGGACGCCCCGGCGCCTACGTAGCCTCCTTCGAGGAGTTCGTGCTGGCCGACGCCTCCCTGCAGATCAAGGCGGGCGTGCAGTGGGGCCTGTTCGGCTCCGCCGTTCTGAACCTGGGGACCCAGGCCCACCACGACAAGTGGCTGCCCGACATCTGGGATCTCAAGATCCCGGGAGCCTTCGCCATGACGGAGACCGGCCACGGGTCCGACGTTGCCTCCATCGCCACGACCGCCACCTATGACCCCGAGTCCCAGGAATTCGAGATTCACACACCGCACCGGGCGGCGTGGAAGGACTACCTGGGCAACGCCGCCATTCATGGGCGGGCAGCGGTGGTCTTCGCGCAGCTCATCACGGGCGGGGTCAATCACGGGGTCCACGCCCTCTACGTCCCGATCCGCAACGACGACGGTCAGTTCCTCCCGGGTGTCGGCGGCGAGGACGACGGTCACAAGGGCGGGCTCAACGGTGTGGACAACGGCCGCCTGCACTTCACCCACGTCCGCGTCCCGCGGGAGAACCTCCTGGACCGTTACGGTCACGTGGATCCCGACGGGACCTACACCTCACCCATCGAGTCCCCCGGGCGCCGGTTCTTCACCATGCTCGGAACGCTGGTGCAGGGGCGCGTGTCCCTGGACGGGTCCTCCGTGGTCGCCACGCGGGCGGGGCTGGCCATCGCACTGACCTACGCGAACGAACGGCGGCAGTTCTCCCCGGTCCAGGGCCAGCCCGAACGCACGCTGCTGGACTACCACCGGCACCGTCGTCGCCTCTTCCCGTACGTCGCCCGGGTGCTCGCGGCAGGATTCGCCCACGAGGAACTGCTCGAGGCCTACGACGACGTCTTCTCCGGACGCACGGACACCGACGACGCCCGGCAGGACCTCGAGACCCTGGCGGCAGCCATGAAGGCGACCTCCACCCGCCTGGCTCTGGATGCGCTGCAGGAATGCCGCGAGGCCTGCGGCGGCTCCGGCTTCCTGTCCGAGAACCGGATCGTGGACCTCCACCACGACATGGACGTCTACGCGACTTTCGAGGGCGACAACACCGTGCTCATGCAGCTGGTGGCCAAGCGCCTGCTGGGTGACCACGCGCGGGAGTTCGCCCGCATGGACGTGGGTGTCATGGCCCGCTGGGTGGCCGATCGTGCCACGGAGACGGCCGTGAACCGCTCGGGTCTGCGCGGGCTGTCCCAGGTCTTCCGCGACTCCGCCGACCCGCGACGCTCGGTCAACGCCCTGCGCGACCCGGAGACCCAGCGCAGCCTGCTGACCGACCGGGTGCGGTCAATGATCGGCGAGGTGGCCGAGAACATGCGCGGCGCGGGCAAGGGTTCGCCCGAGGCCACGGCGGAAGCCTTCGACCGCAACCAGCACCGGTTGATCGAGGCGGCCCGCGCGCACGCCCACCTGCTCCAGTGGGAGGCCTTCACCCGGGCTCTGGACACGGTCGAGGACCCGGGGACCCACCAGGTCCTGCTGTGGTTGCGCGACCTGTACGGGCTTTCGGTGATCGAGGAGCACCTGGACTGGTACCTGTCCCACGGACGGATGTCACTCATGCGCGGCCGCATGGTCGAGTCCTACGTGGACCGCCTGGTCACGCGCCTGCGTCCGCACATCATGGACGTGGTCGACTCCTTCGACCTGGCCCCGGAGCACCTCCGCGCCCGGATCGCCTCCGGTGCGGAAGCGCAACGGCAGCAGGAAGCGGCCGACTGGGTGGCCGCGGAGAAGGCGGCCGGCCGCTGGCCGCGCAGCGAGAAGGGCGGCACCAACCGCTGAGCGGCAGCACCCGGAATCCTGACCTTGTGATCGACGGCCCCGGCTGCCGATCACAAGGTCAGGAACCCAGGTCGTGCCGCATGTCGATCGGGACGAACGTCGTGGTGTCCTCGTCCGCGGGACGGGAGGCGACGGCGTCGGCCACGATGACCGTCACGTTGTCCCGACCGCCGGCGCGCAGCGCAGCGTTCACCAGGACGTCCGCGGCCTCCTTGGGGTGTGGAACGGAGTGCAGAACGCGCGCGATGTGCGCCGTCGCCACCTCACCCGTCAGGCCGTCGGAGCACAGGAGGAGGCGATCGCCCGATTGCGCGGGCACCACCCAGACGTCGGGTTCCCACACCTGCCCGGTGCCCAGGGCACGGGTGATGACATTCCGGCGGGGGTGAACCAACGCCTGGGCGGGAGTGATCTGCCCGATCGACACCAGGTACTGGACCTCCGAATGATCCACGGTGATCTGTTGGACCTCCGGCTGCGGGCCGTCCTTGGGAGCGGGGGTGACGGGAAGCGGAGTGGTCGTGGCTACCTCCACGCCGGGGGAATCCGGGTCCGCGATCTGCTCGTGGAGCAGTTCCGGCGCTTCCTCCGAGGCCGTGTGGGCCGTGATTTCACCGGTGGGGTGGTGTGCGACCGAGGCGTGGTCTGGAGCGGGTGCCGCGCCCTCCGGGCGGACCAGACGGTAGGTGCGTGAATCACCCACGTTGAAGACCAGCCACAGGCGGGTGCCTTCGACGTCGACCAGCCACGCCCCGGTCACCGTGGTCCCGGCCCGTCCACCCAGGCTCTCCTGGATGGAGGTGTCGGCAGCACCGAGCACGGCGCGCAACTTGGCCATGAGCGCTAGCGTCGCGTCGGGAATCTCGGGGTCGAGTTTGAGTTCGCGTTCGACCCGGGCACGGAAGCGAGCGACGTCCTCCGGCGGTTCCGGCTCCGCGGGGACCTCGACGCTCCACGGGTCACGGGAGCTGAACAACTGGGACGAGCCCAGGGTGCGCACCGCGAGCGCGGACGCGACCTCCCCCGCTTCGTGCCCCCCCATGCCGTCGGCGACGGCGCACATGGTGCGGGTGACCACGAGCGAGTCCTCGTTGGTTTCACGCCTCAGGCCACGATCGGTGGCCGCACCGGCGCGAATGACCAGTTCCACGCTCATACGTAGTCCACCTCCAGCTGTTGTCCGGGTCCTGCCGATAGCTCCACGGGCTGTACATCTCCGAATCCGCGTACGTTGTGCGTTTGCTTGGGGATCAGCATGAACCGGTCGTCACCCGCCAAGACGGAAGCGGTCGACGCGTCCACCAGCACGCTGCCGGGGGGCGTCAACGCAACCAGACGCGAAGCCAAGTTAACAGTTGGACCGTACAAGTCACCCAATCGTGGCAACACACGCCCCCACACAAACGCAACGCGCGCCTGTGGCAGTTCGGGATCTTCACGGATGATTCGGGCCAGCGCGAGAGCCATGAGCGCCCCTTCCTCCGGGCTCTCGGCCATGAACATGATTTCGTCGCCGATGGTCTTAATGAGCCGTCCACGGCCGACCGCGATCACCTCGGCGCAACGCTGTTCGAAGCGCTGGACAAGGGCCGCCAGGGTCCGTTCGTTCATCTGCCGTGACAGGGACGTGTAGGAGACCATGTCCGCGAACCCGATGCCGCGCGCCAGGGGAAGGCTGGCGGAATCCTGCTCACCGGTGTCCTCCAAGCCGTCACGCAGACCGCTGATGGTCGAGCCGTCCGGGCGCTCCTGCCGCATGGCCAGGCGCTGGACCGCAGCGTTGAGCTGGCGGCGCCACGAATAGATCAGCAGCTTCTCCAACGTGGGCATGATCCGCGGCAGCACGTTGAGCAGTTCGCGGCGGGCTTCGGCGTCGCTGCGGTTGCCGTGCACCACCAGGTCCTCGACCAGGGCTTCGACCTGCCACACGACCATGCGGTCGGTCATCTGTGCCATCGCCCGCACGATGGACAGCGTGCCCTCCTCCGTGACCTCGTGGTCCGTCACGAGTTCGGCGATCTCGCGCAGTGCCTCGGCATCGCGAGGGGTGAAGAAGACTTCGTCGTCGGAGAGATTGGGGAAGCCCATGGCGCGCCAGATCTTGCGCGCGTTGAGCAGCGAGAGGTTGCCTTCCTTGGCCGCCTCCCGGCGCCGCATGGTTCGTTCGGAGCCCAGCAGCAGGTCCTCGAGCGCATGGAAGGCAGCCCTGGATTCTGCCGATCGGTAGACATTGGACTGCACCGGGTTGCTCAGGTTCAAGTTAATCTGGGCGGTCTGGGGACCGACGACCGGTTCCTTCGACAGGGGTACGTCGGGGACGTGCGCGTCCGCCTCGGCCGGGGGCAGATCTGCCCGAGCATCTGCCGGACCCCCGCGGTCAGCGCGATCACCGTCGACGTGTTCGCCGCTCATCTCGCCCTCCTCGCCGTCGTCGTGTCCTGTGTGCTCCGCCGTGCTGCCGTCCGTGGAGCGACCGTCTCCCGCACCATGACCGGCACCGGGGGCGGCGCCGTCGTCCTGCCACGGCAACGGCGGCATGGCCTCGTCCCGCGCCGTCATCGGTGGCCACCCATCGGGCCCCCGCCCACGGGGCCGGTCACTCCGTACCCACCGGCATACCCGTAGGCGCCCTGACCGTACGGATTCGGGTAGGACGGCTGCCGGTGAGCCGTTGCCTTCGATTCGATCAACTGCCCGAATTCCGCCACCCGCGGGGAGTGCGTGAGGCGCAGGACCCCGGCCTGTCCGAAGTCCACGCTCAGCGTCCCGATCCCGGCGAGCCCCAACGGCCAACGCGCGGGAACCGTGTCCACGTGATGCAGCCAGGCCAACGGGATACGTACCCCATCCCGCGGAGCCGCTCCACCCAACAGCATGAGGCGGCGGTCCGTCAAGACGAAACGGGTCCGCGCCCACCGCACCACGGGGCGCAGGACCGCGAACAGCACGACGAGCACCAGCAGCACGGACAGCGCCATCTCCAACACCGTGTGGATCGAGGTCCAGGGCTGGTTCATGGGGCGCCACCGGACCTCCAGCATCCGCTGCAGCAACCCGTGCAGGAAGACCGCGACGATCAGGACGATCGCGGGCCGCAACAGCTTGCTCGGGTGCGCGAGCGTGGACACCACCACGTGCTCACCGGGCTCCAGGTGGAGTTTCTTCTTCACGAACGCTCCTCGGTCGGGCGCAGATGGACCACGTCACCGGCACTGACCGCGCGAACCCGGCCACCCTCGGGGCGGATCAGCAGGGCTCCGTGATCGTCCAGGCCGACCGCCCGGCCCGTCAGAGGTGCCTGCGCCCCGGGGAGTTCCGCTCGCACCCGTTGGCCCAGGGTTCCCAGCTGCGACTCGACGACGGTGCGCAATCGACCGTCCGGCACCGTGAGTTCCGTGGGATCCGCACAGAACCTCCGATAGAGCGGAAGGAACTTCTCCAAGACGTCAACCAAAAGATCGGCGCGGCCCAGGTTGCAGCCTTCGCGCTGCACGGACGTCGCGGTCTCCACGGGTAGGTGCGTGGTGCTCACGTTGAGCCCGGTACCCACGACGACGGCGGGGGCCGCTCCAGGGGTGACCACCAGCGCCGCCAGGATCCCGGTGATCTTCCTCGTTCCCACCAGCACGTCGTTGGGCCACTTGGTCTGGGCCGCCAGGCCGTGATCCCGGAGGGCCTGGGTCACCGCGCAGCTCATGAGCATGGTGAACCACCCGTAGGTTTCCGGAGGCACGGCCACCGGACGGAGCAGCAGGGAGAAGGTCAGGGCTTCGCCCGGGCGCACCTCCCAGGTGCGGTCCAGTCGTCCTTTTCCGGCGTTCTGGTAGTCGGTGACCAACAGGCTCATATCCGGCAGGGCCAGGGCTTGGGAGTCGGCAAGGGCACGGCGGACGAGTTCGTCGTTGGTCGATCCCAGCTCCGCAACGATCTCCACCGGTGCACCGAGCAGTGCCTGCAGCCGTGAGATCAACGCGGTGTCACCGGTCAGTGGCTGCATCGGCGAATGAGCACCGTTCACCGCGGGCAGCGTGTCAACCATGCTCTCCGACTTCACCTCTCCGGCTCCCTCTGGCACTGCGGCCTTCCGTCATCTCCGTACCCGAAACGGGCCACGACCCCAGACAGGGTTATCGTCGTCACACAGAAACCTGCCTGAGTCCACAGTAGTAGTACACCCACCCGAGAGAACCCCGAGTGCCGGATCGTGCACTTGCCCTGTGGCCCATGGCGCAGCCATCGACGACGAAAGAGGAGCACATGTCCCTCCAGGCCGTGACCTACGTGTACGGAGGTTCCGCTGAAGCTCTGGCCGAGCATCGCCCCGCCCACCGACAGTTCCTCAATGACCTCCGGGAGGCCGGAACGCTGCGGGCCGCCGGCCCCTACGACGACCATGAGGCCCCGGGCGCACTGCTCTTGATCCAGGCGGAATCCCCCGAAGCCGCTCTGGCGGCGTTGGACCCGGACCCGCTGCTGATCGAGCAGGTCATCACCGAACGCAGCGCACGCCCGTGGAAGATCACGGTCGGATCCCTGGACTGACAGGACCTGAGGAGACGTGACGCGACCGGCCGAAACCTCCGGGGAGACGGGCCGGGACGCGTGATTCCGAAGCCGAGATCTTGTAGATGTCGTACAACGGCGGCTGCCGTGGGCTTCTCTAGACTGGCTGGGTCATTCCCGGGGGACCGGGCCCGTCAGTGAATCCGGTTAGTTGCGAGGTGCCATGAGCCACGACTTGTCCACGACCGCTGGAAAGATCGCCGACTTCCGTGAACGGCGCGAGCACTCCTTCGTACCCGCCGGGGAGGCCGCGATCGAGCGGCAGCACGCCCGTGGAAAGAGCACCGCGCGCGAACGCGTTGACATGCTGCTGGACGAAGACTCGTTCGTGGAACTCGACGCTCTGCGCACGCACCGGAGCACCGCCTTCGGGATGGACAAGAAGAAGATGCCCGGCGACGGCGTCGTGGCCGGGTACGGCACCATCGACGGTCGCCTGGTCGCCATCTACTCGCAGGACTTCACAGTCCTTGGCGGGTCCCTCTCCGAGGCCAACGGCGAGAAGATCGTCAAGGTACAGAAGTTCGCGTTGAAGAACGGCTGCCCGGTCATCGGCATCAACGACGGCGGCGGTGCACGCATCCAGGAGGGCGTGGCATCACTGGCGATGTTCGCGGACATCTTCAACATGAACGTCCGTTCATCGGGTGTGGTCCCGCAGATCTCGCTCATCATGGGCCCCTGCGCCGGCGGTGCCGCCTACTCCCCCGCCCTGACCGACTACATCATCATGGTCGACCAGACCTCCCACATGTTCATCACCGGCCCGGACGTCATCAAGACCGTCACCGGTGAGGACGTGGACATGGAAACACTGGGTGGCGCACGCTCCCACAACGAGACCACGGGGACCGCGACCTACCTGGCCGACGACGAAGAAGATGCCCTGGACTTCCTGCGGGAACTGCTGGAGTTCCTGCCTGCCAACAACCTGACCGAACCTCCCTTGTTGGACCACGCCCAGGAATTCGACCTGACGGACGACGACCTGGCCCTGGACGAACTGATCCCCGACTCGGCGAACCAGCCCTACAACATGCGCGAGGTCATCGAGACCGTCGTGGACGACGGACATTTCCTGGAGATGCAGGCGCTGTACGCACCCAACGTGATGATCGGGTACGCCCGGGTCGAAGGACACACGGTGGGCATCGTGGCCAACCAACCCATGGAGTTCGCGGGCACGTTGGACATCGCCGCGTCGGAGAAGGCCGCGCGCTTCGTGCGGCACTGCGACGCCTTCAACATCCCGATCCTCACGCTCGTGGACGTCCCCGGCTTCCTGCCCGGCACGGACCAGGAGTTCAACGGCATCATCCGCCGCGGAGCCAAGCTGCTGTACGCCTACGCCGAAGCCACGGTTCCATTGGTCACCCTGATCACCCGGAAGGCCTACGGCGGGGCCTACATCGTGATGGGCTCCAAGAAGCTCGGAGCAGACATCAACCTGGCCTGGCCCACCGCTCAGATCGGTGTGATGGGCGCCCAGGGTGCCGTGGAGATCCTGTACCGGCGTGAGCTCAAGGCCGTGGCCGACGAGGGTGGTGACGTGGATGCCAAGCGCGCCGAGCTCGTGGAACAGTACGAACAGCAGCTGCTCAATCCGTACCAGGCCACCCAGTTGGGCTATTTGGACTCAGTGATCGCACCTTCGGAGACCCGGGAGAACATCATCCGCGCGCTGCGCGGGCTGCGCGAGAAGCGCGCGTCCACGCCCGCCAAGAAGCACGGGAACATTCCGCTGTGACCGCCGCACCCGAGCACACCCCGGGCGGGCGCGAGCACGAACCGGAGCACATCAAGGACCAGGGCTCGGTCCTGCACTTCGTGGGCGGAAACCCCTCCCCAGAGGACATTGCCGCCGTGACCGCCGTCGTGGTGGCTGCCGCCGCGGAATCCGAGGAGTCCGCCACGCCGGGGGTCCGCCGCGCTCAGAACCGGCGCGCCCGCCTGGGGCTGCGGTTGCGGCCCGGGCTGGGCGCCTGGCGGCGCACCTTGCCGTTCCGCTGATACCTGGCATGGTCCGCGGAGGACCCGACAGTGCTTAGGATCGGAAGGCATGAGTGCCCGATTTCCGCATCCCCGATCCACCGTCGACGGGTCGCTCGGTGAAGGTCAGCGTTCGCCGTCGGCCGTGGACCGCGTGGCCGAGGCCCACTTCAACCGGCTGCTCCGGGTCGATCCCGCGTGGGCCATCGAACTGGGCACCGGACAGCACGGCTGGGGGTACCCCGACTACGGTCCGGAGGCGCAGGAAGCACTGTGGGAGGCCTCGCTCCGTACACGACGTGAGGCGAGAATCGTGGAAGCCGTCGACGACGTCGACCGGGTCACCTTGCACGCCCTCCGGGAACACGTCGACATCACCCGGGAACTCCACGACCTCGGGCTCGCCGGTGATCGGATCAACGGCATCTCCTCCCCCGTCCAGAAGATCCGCGAAACCTTCGACAACCTCCCGAAGAACACGCCGGAGGACTGGGACGGTATCCTGCACCAACTGCACGAGGTACCCGGGGCGGTCCGGCGGCTCCTCGACGGCGTGGCCCACAGGCAACAGGTGGGACCGGTCTCCGCGGCGGCTCAGCTGCTGCACGCCGCTGACCAGGCGGAGAGCTATGCCACCTCCGACGGCGCCTTCCTGGCGCTGACCCACCGGCCCGCCGTCGTACGTCTGCCCGCCCGGTCCCAGGACCGGTTACGGGAGGCCGTGGCGGAGGCCCGTGTCGCCTACACGGGTCTGGCCGAAGGTCTCCGCGGTCTGGCGGAAACCGCCCCCACGGAAATGGCGGTGGGCCGGGAGGAGTACGGGGTTCGGCTGCGTCAGTTCACGGGCGCCCGCCTGGATCTGACCCGCGTGTACGAGTGGGGAATCGAACAGCTTCGCGCGGTCGTCTCCGAGATGCGGCAGACCGCACGCCAGATCGTGCCCGATCATCACGGACGGGGTCTGATCCGGGCTGCCATGAAGGCCTTGGACGCCGACGTACACCGGCAGCTGCACGGGCCCTACGAATTGACCGCGTGGATGCAGGGGGTCAGCCAGGACGCGATCGACGCGCTGGCGGGGAGCCACTTCGAGATCACCGAGCCGATGAAGCGGCTCGAGTGCAGGATCGCCCCGACCAACGACGGCGGTATCTACTACACACCGCCCTCGCCGGACTTCACGCGCCCGGGGCGGATGTGGTGGTCGGTCACCCCCGGCACAAGCGTCTTCCGCACCTGGGGCGAACGCACCACGGTCTACCACGAAGGCGTTCCCGGTCATCACCTCCAGATGGCCACCGCCGTGGCCGCCGGAGACACATTGAACGCATGGCGACGCGTCGGTCTCTGGGTCTCCGGACACGGGGAGGGCTGGGCGCTGTACGCCGAGCGGCTCATGGCAGAACTCGGCTACTTCCAGGATCCCGGCGACCGCATGGGCATGCTCAACGCCATGCGGATGCGCGCCGCGCGAGTGGTCTTCGACGTGGGCTTCCACTGTGGACTGCCGGTCCCCCGCGACCTGGATGGCCTGCTGGGCAGTGCCGCCGGTGCCACGCAGTGGTCACCGGCCACGGGCTGGGCCTTCCTCAAGGAGAACATCGTGATGGCTGAAGCAGCCTTGCGGTTCGAATGGTTGCGCTACATGGGATGGCCCGGGCAGGCCCCGTCCTACCAGATCGGGATGCACCGCTGGCAGGAGGCCCGCCAAACGTGGGGCAAGGCCAGGGGCCGGCAGTTCAACCTGCCCGAATTCCACCGAGAGTCGTTGTCATTGGGCTCCCTCGGACTGGATTCCCTGGACTACGCGCTGAACCTCAAGACCCAGGCACTGCACCACGCACCTTGAGTCCCGGGCCGGGGCGGCCGTCGTCTCCCATGACGGCCGCCCCGGCAAGGCACTCGTCGTGTCTCAGCTGAACCTGCCTCAGCCGAAGAGGACCTCATCCAGGCGACGAACGACCCCGCACAGCTGGCCCCTGGTCAACGTATTGTTGGGACGGTACACGTGCCCGCACCCATTGACCGTCTCCCTCGAAGTAGAGCCGCTGATCACCACCCGTGTTGACCCACATGATCCCGCGGTCATGCACATCGATTGCCGACTGCAGAATTTCGTCCGCGGGCTCGATGTCCGCAAAGGGGTCCTCGAAGGGAGCCGGTTTGATGCGGGGATGCCTCAGGTGGTGGAGGAACATCGCCACGTCACCCTTGGTGGTGACGTCGTCCGGGTAAAAGAAGGACCGGTCGCGGATACCCACCGACCCGTAGTCGAGCCCACGGTCCAGCGCCCACACGATGTCGTCGTAGTTCGCGTGTGCGGTCGAGACGTCCGCCAACGTGGCTCCACCGCGGGAGGGAAGATGCGCGTCGAAGATCTCGTCCCAGGTCAAGGCAAAGGTGTCAACGGTGGTCGCGTCCCCGGTGCCCGAACTGTAGAGAGTGAGTTCGTGGACCGTGGCGAATGAGTCCCACTCGGTGAACAACAGCAATTGCTCCGCACTCCCACCGGGCGCAATCTCGTAGGTGGCCCTCTCTTGTGCCCCCGTGGCCTCCCAGGCAATGGAGACCGCATGGTCCAGCGTCGAGGTGACCGTGGCCTCCGTGTGGATCGCGTGTGCACGGTCCCCGTAGGACGGCTCGACGAGAGTCACGATGAGGCCGAGCTGGGGGTATTCGTACCTGAGGTCCTTGGTCTCTTCGGCAGCGGCCGGAGTGCCCCGCACAGACGTCAGGGCCAGCCCGCCCGCCGCAATCACTGCCCCGGACAGGAACAGTCGCCGCCGGTCCAGGAGATGCCCCACACCGTCGGCTGAGGACCCCTGCGATGTGGCTGCTGGGCGCGGCCCGGCCAACGGACGCAACTTCTGGTCGGTCAAGTTGTTCCGGTTCTGGACGATCGACATTTCGATCGCCTCCTACAGATCGCCCGGCCTGCGCGCCAGAGGACTCGAACCGCAAAGACCCAGAGCCGGATCTCCGTCGGCCGGCTGTCCTGAACATCTGTTCTGGTCCACCACCGGGACGGGGCTGTGTGCTCCCGTGATGGCAACGTACGCACCGAACACGGGCCGGGAGAACCACCGGGACGACTTCGTGACAGGACCGCAATTGACCCGAGACCTGCGGTGATTCCATTCGCAATCATGATCCAGGGAGTCTGAGGCCACTACTCAACGGCAACGACGACGGTGTCGGTCGCGCGCCGCAGGTGTCCCGGGGTGGCAGCCGAGCGGCGACTCACGTAGCGTTTGCAGACACGTGTTCTGGGTCACATTCGACCCCGCGCCCCCAATGACGAAGGAGTCAGCCATGACGGTCTACGCACAACCCGGGCAAGCAGATTCTCCGGCCACCTTCAAGTCCCGATACGAGCACTTCATCGGAGGCAAATGGGTGGCCCCCGTCAAGGGCGAGTACTTCGAGGACATCACGCCCGTGACGGGCAAGGCCTTCGCGGAAGTGGCCCGTGGCACGGCCGAGGACATCGAGGCGGCACTCGACGCCGCGTGGGCCGCGGCGCCGTCGTGGAACGCCACCACTCCGGCCGAACGAGCGGTCCTGCTCAACAAGATCGCCGACCGGATGGAAGAGAACCTCGAAGCCATTGCCGTGGCCGAGACCTGGGACAACGGGAAGCCGGTCCGCGAGACGCTGGCCGCGGACATCCCGCTGGCCATCGATCACTTCCGCTACTTCGCGGGCGCGATCCGGGCACAGGAAGGTCGGCTGTCCCAGATCGACGAGGACACGGTGGCCTACCACTTCCACGAGCCGCTGGGCGTGGTGGGACAGATCATCCCCTGGAACTTCCCCATCCTGATGGGCGTCTGGAAGCTGGCCCCCGCCCTGGCCGCCGGCAACTGCGTGGTGCTCAAGCCCGCCGAGCAGACCCCGGCGTCGATCCTGTTCCTGATCGAACTCCTGGAGGACCTGATCCCGGCCGGCGTGGTCAACGTGGTCAACGGTTTCGGTGCCGAGGCGGGCAAGCCGCTGGCCTCCAACCCGAGGATCCGCAAGATCGCGTTCACGGGTGAGACCACCACGGGCCGCCTGATCATGCAGTACGCCTCCGAGAACATCATTCCGGTGACCCTGGAGCTGGGCGGCAAGTCCCCCAACATCTTCTTCGACGACATTGCGCAGGAGAAGGACGCCTTCTACGACAAGGCGCTGGAGGGCTTCGCGCTGTTCGGGCTCAACCAGGGCGAGGTCTGCACCTGCCCCTCCCGCGCCCTGGTGCAGAAGGGGATGTACGACGAGTTCGTGGCCGAGGGCGTGGAACGGGTCAAGAAGATGGTCCAGGGTAACCCCCTGGACACCAACACCATGGTGGGCGCCCAGGCCTCCACGGACCAGCTCGAGAAGATCCTCTCCTACCTGGACATCGGCAAGCAGGAGGGTGCCAAGGCACTGATCGGTGGCGAGCGCATGGAGCTCGACGGCGACCTGTCCGGCGGCTACTACGTCCAGCCCACGATCTTCGAGGGTGACAACACCATGCGGATCTTCCAGGAGGAGATCTTCGGCCCGGTCCTTTCCCTGACCTCGTTCACCGACTTCGACGAGGCGATCTCGGTCGCGAACGACACCCTCTACGGCCTGGGCGCCGGCGTGTGGTCGCGTAACGGGACCACCGCCTACCGTGCCGGGCGGGCCATCCAGGCCGGGCGCGTGTGGGTGAACAACTACCACAACTACCCCGCGCACGCGGCCTTCGGCGGGTACAAGTCCTCGGGCATCGGCCGTGAGAACCACCTGATGATGCTGGACCACTACCAGCAGACCAAGAACCTCCTGGTCTCGTACTCGCAGAACGCGATGGGGTTGTTCTGATGTCCCAGAAACCCGTCACGCAGGTGGCCGGGTTCGACGTCGTCCTCGAGGCCGCACCGGGCCCCGAGGATGACGTCGCGCGGGTGGCGTACACGGCGGCCGCCGTCGAGCTCCTGCGAGAGTTGTGGCGGCGGCACGGTCCGCTCATGTTCCACCAGTCGGGCGGATGCTGCGACGGCTCCGCGCCCATGTGTTTCCCCGCAGGGGAGTTCCGCACGGGTGGGGCCGACGTCCTGATGGGCACGGCGGAGCTCAGCGACGACGACGGCTCCGTGCTCGGGCCGCTGGAGCTGTGGATCTCCCGTGAGCAGTTCAACGCGTGGAAACACACGGCCCTGGTGATCGACGCGGTCAAGGGCCGCGGATCGGGGTTCTCGCTCGAAGCTCCCACGGGTCAACGGTTCCTCACGCGCAGTCAACTGTGTGCAACGTGATGTACCCCACGGCCGTTCCGGGCTTCAATGGAAGTACCCGGTGAACCTCTGCGGCCACCCCCGCGCCTCGGAGGCCGGCCGCTGACGAGAGGACGTGCACGAACATGACCGAACAGACGATGAACGCAGCAGTGGTCAAGGCATTCGGCGAAGACCTGGACGTGACCGAGACCCCGATGCCCAAGCCCGGCCCCGGTCAGGCGCTGGTCAAGCTGGTGGCTTCCGGCGTGTGCCACACGGACCTGCACGCAGCCCACGGTGACTGGCCCGTGAAGCCCACCCCGCCCTTCATCCCGGGCCACGAAGGCGTGGGTGAAGTGGTTGAAGTCGGCGAGGGAGTCACGCGCGTTGCGGTCGGCGACATGGTGGGCAATGCCTGGCTGTGGAGTGCCTGCGGCGAGTGCGAGTACTGCGAAGCCGGGTGGGAGACGCTGTGCGAACAGCAGTCCAACGGCGGCTACTCCGTGGACGGTTCCTTCGGCCAGTACATGCTGGTCGATGCACGGTACTGCGCCCTGATTCCCGAGGGTGCCGACTCCTACGAGATCGCCCCGGTCCTGTGCGCCGGCGTCACCGTCTACAAGGGGCTCAAGGAGACCGAGGTCAAGCCCGGTCAGTGGGTCGTGATCTCCGGCGTGGGCGGACTGGGGCACATTGCCGTGCAGTACGCCGTGGCCATGGGGATGCGAGTGGCCGCGGTCGACGTCGCCGACGACAAACTCGAGTTGGCCAAGCAGCACGGTGCGGAGGTGGTGGTCAACGCGTTCGCCGCCGACCCCGCGGAAGCCATCCAGGAGGCCATCGGCGGTGCGCACGGTGTGCTGGTCACGGCCGTCCACCCGGATGCGTTCGGACAGGCCATCGGGATGACCCGCCGCAGGGGCACGATCGTGTTCAACGGTCTGCCTCCGGGTGAGTTCCCGGCCCCGATCTTCGAGATCGTGCTCAAGCGGTTGACCATTCGCGGGTCGATCGTCGGGACGCGCCGGGACATGGAGGAGGCGCTGGAGTTCTACAGCCGCGGGCTAATCCACCCCACGTTCTCCAAGCGTCCGCTCGAGGACATCAACGCCGTGTTCGACGAGATGATCCACGGGAAGATCGAAGGCCGCGTGGTCATCGAGTACTGAGCGCTCCCGAGCTGAGTGTGCCGAGACCTCCGAAAGAGCCCACATTGCGCTGTGGAACGGGCTCTTTCGGAGGTCTCGGCGCGTGCGGCACTCGGAGGGGGCTCAGGGGGAGGTCACGGGACGCGGTGAGTCCATTTCTCCGTGGCGAACTTGGACTTCACCAGGGCGCGGGCGGCCTCGAGTTCCTCCGGGCGGTAGTCCCCTTCATGGGAGCGGTAGTTGCTCAGGAAGTACTCGCGGAAGGACTCGATGATCGCCTCCCGTACCATGCCCGTCTGCGAGCGCATGGGGTCCACCCGCTTCTTGGCCGACTTGATGCCCTTGTCGGAAAGCTTTTCCCGCCCGATGCGCAGCACCTGGAGCATCTTGTCGGCGTCGATGTCGTAGCTCATGGTCACGTGGTGCAGAAGGGTCCCGTCCGCGAACCGTCGCTGAGCTGCGCCGCCGATCTTGCCCTGGTCCGTGGTGATGTCGTTGAGCGGCACGTAGCGGGCCTTGACCCCGATCTGTTCCAGGGCACCCATGACCCATTCGTCCAGGAACGCGTAGGCCCGTTCATGGCTGAGCCCCTCCACCAGACCGGCGGGCACCATGAGCGAGTACGTCACACAGTTGCCGGGCTCCATGAACATCGCGCCTCCCCCGGTGATCCTACGGGTCACGCCGACGCCGTATTCGGCCGCCGCTTCCGTGTCGACCTCGTTGCGCACCGACTGGTAGGAACCGATCACCACCAGGGCGTCGTCCCAGTCCCAGAACCGCAAGGTGGGGCCGCGGCGACCCGCGGCCATCTCTGCCGCCAAGACCTCGTCCAGGGCGACGTGCATGGCGGGGTCCATGGTCCTCATGCCGATGACCTCCACGTCCAGGTCCGCCCAGCTCTGGGCCGCGCCCACGGCTCGGCGGACGGCGATCGCTACGGCTTCTGCATTGAAGCCGATCATGCGGACTTCGTCCCCGCCGGCCAGGGCGCGGGCCTCGAACTTGGCCTCGATCGCACGGGCGATGCCCTCCACGCTCAAGTGGGCCGGGAGTCCTTCCAACGCTGCGTTGAGGTCCTCGAAGGCGTCATCGGGTTCCAGGAAGAAGTCACCGGAGACCACCACGTCCCGGAAGGTGGCCAGGTCGCCCTGTCCGCTGAGTTCCAGGTCGACGACGACGAGCTTTCCTCCGCGAACCTTGTACTCTCCGTGCACCGAATCTCCTCACCTCGTGCTGTCGCGTTACCGGGCGGCCGGAGCCGTCCACGGTTCTGCGGGAATCACGTTCAGCCTTCCATTCCGCACCAGTGGGCAGCGTGCTTACGATTGCGGAACATTCGCTCGCAGTCGATCCGGGAGGCAGCCGTGAGTCCCAAGAACACTTCGTCCGGGGATGCCAACGTCCCCGAGGTCGAGGATCTTCCATCGACCCTGCAACGGTCCGACGACAAGGCGCAACGCACCTACGCAGAAGCATTGGGCTCCGCGGAGGAACAGTACGACGACGAGGCGCGCGCCCACCAGACCGCCTGGGCCGCTCTTAAACGCACCCACGAAAAGGTCGGAGACCACTGGGAGCCGAAGGACGAACCGGGTCCGTCGGACGAGCGGTCCGAGGGCCCGAACACCCGCAAGGGCGAAACCTCCGGTGGCGTGGACGCCAACGCGAGCAAGGAGCACCTGTACGAGGTCGCCCAGCGCCTCGACATCGACGGTCGGTCCGAGATGACCAAGGAGGAGCTGGTCGCGGCGATCCAGAAGGCCAATGACCGCGAGGACCGGCAGGCACGGGACAACGGGTAGCACTTGACCCGGCCGTGGCTGCAGCGCCTGACCTAGGCTGGGGCGCATGCCCGAGACTCCGCTGATCGTTCTGGCCTCCCAGTCCCCTGCACGCGCTAAGTTATTGCGCGATTCGGGAATCGGATTCACCCAGCTGGCCTCGGAGGTCGACGAGGACGCCGTCGTTGCCGCCGCGGGTGCCACGGCCCCCCGAGAGATCGCACTTCTGCTGGCCCGTGCCAAGTGCGAAGCCGTCGCGAGCCTGCCCGAAGCGGCCGGGCACCTGGTCATCGGGTGCGATTCGGTGTTCGCTTTCGACGGTGAGGTCCACGGCAAACCGTTGACCCCCGAGCGCGCCACCCAGCGGATCAGCGCCATGCGCGGGCGGACCGGCCACCTCCACACCGGCCACTGGATGATCGACACCCGCAGTCCCGACGACGGCGGAACCGGGTTCCGCGACGGCATGGAGGCCGGGGCGGACGTCACCTTCGCGTCCCTGAGCGACGACGACGTCGCGGCCTACGTCGCCACCCAAGAACCCCTGTGGGTCGCAGGGTCCTTCACCCTGGACGGTTACGGTGCGGCGTTCATCGAGCGCGTGGACGGCGACCTGCACGCTGTCATCGGCCTCTCCGTCAACGTCCTGCGCCAACTGGCGGCACGGGCCGGCGTCGCCGTCACGGACCTGTGGCGGCCCGGTAGCTGACCCGCCGCGCGACCCCTCGTCAACCACCCAGCAGGGTGGGCACGGTCCGCACAATGATCACCACGCCGACGATGCCGAGCACCCAGGCCAGCGTGGTGGGCGTGGTGCGCACCGCCCAGTTCCGAAGCGCGGCCACGGGACGATCGATCCGTTCCCCCAGGACCATTCGCGCCATCACCAGAACCATCGCGGGCAGCACCATGACCAGGCAGTAGGCCACCAACACGAGCGCCGAAGCCCCGCGGGGCAACTCCGACTGGGCCAGTCCACCGATGGCTGCCAGGTACGGCAACATCGAGGCGACCTCGATCAGTCCCGCAACGACCGCGAGCGCAGCCAGGGCCGGCCACCTGCGCACGGCACGTTCGGCGCGTGCAATCCAACGGCGAGTCGAGGCGTCCGGGTCCCCTCCACGCTTACGGATCTCCTTGGGATCCACCCACCAGCTCAACGCGGTCAGCCCGGCGCCCAGGGCAACCAACGCGGCCGCGCCCACGCGGGTGGCCAGGAAGTCGGCGACGGGTTGGAAGGCGACGGTGACACCCGCCAGGAGAGCCACACCCAGGAGCCAGTAGAACAGCGCGATGACGGCCAGGTAGAGCGTGACCCGTAGCGCCACGGCTCGGGCCCCGCCCCGTCCGCCGCCGGAGGTAAAGAGCAAGAGCACCAGGGGCAGCACCAAGGTCCCCGTGCTGGTGGAATCGATCAGCGCCAGTCCGCCGAGGGTCACGGCCTCCTGGGCGCTCAACCCCGTGAAGACGGCCTCGAGAATGTTCATGTCTCCAGCCTGTCCGCGCGGGGTTCACGGGGCATCGGCCATCGGTACCGTCACTGGACACCTCATACCCCTCCCCTTCTCCCCCAATCGATGGATCTTCGTCCCGGTTCCCGTCCGACCCCTGTCTCCGCTGACGGGCGCACATTAGATTCGGGACCATGACCACCGACCCTGCCGATGTCGAATCCCCCGGTGCTGAGCCCTCCGGCAGCATCGATGCCCACGGTGCAGGGGCAAGCAGGTCTCTCGACTTCCCCGCAGCCGCGACCTACGTCGTCGTGGTCGTGCTGTTGTGGATGACGGACTGGTCGATGGCGAAGGACCTGCTCCTGCCGGGTGAGCACTCCCCTCAGCTGTCGTTGGGCCTGTTGCTGGTCGGTGCCGCCACCACGGCCTTCCGGAAACGTCGCCCCCTGGTGGTTCTGGTGGTCACCGGACTGTCCGCCACACTCGCCATGCTCTTGACGGGTGAGCTGGGTGCCGCGTTCCTGCAGTTCGAAGCTGCCTTCAGCGCAGTGCTCTACGGCACGCCGCGTCTGGCACGGAACACCACTGTCCTGTGCGTGGTTCTCACCATCGCGGGGACGCTGGCCACCACTGCGGTGTCCCGCGAACCCGAATTGTGGTTCGCGGCGGGTGTGCAGCTGGGGGTGGTGTTGATCCTGCCTCTGTTGTGGGCCTGGGAGGTGCGCAATCACAGCGAGGCGCGGCGCCAAGCGGAGATCGCCGCCGCGGCGCAACGTCAGCTGGCGGTCCGCGAGCGGGAACTCGCGGAGGCCCGCGCCGCCCTGCAGGTCCAGGAGCACGGCCGCCGAATCGCCCAGGACCTGCACGACGGCGTCGCCGGGCACCTTTCTGCCATTGCCCTGCAGACGGCGGCCCTGCGCACCGAAGGCATGCGCACCGCACCGGCCGCCACCCGGGACAAGACGTTGGAGTCGATCCGAACGGCGTCCGTGGATGCCCTCACGGAGATGCGCACGCTGATCGACGTGCTCCGCGAGGGCATGGATCAGGACCTCGACCACCGCGGCACATGGGGTAGCCTCGCGGCCCGGCTCCGCGCTTCCTTCCCGGAGGCCCGGGCGACCGAGGCCGAGCAGGCCGGGCTGCTGCTGGATCACGCCGACCCCGCGACGGCGCAAGCGGCCCTTCGCGTGGCCCAGGAGTCCGTCACCAACGTGCTCAAACACGCCTCCCCGGGCCCCGTCGACCTGTCACTCACCCACGACGACGGAGCCCTCCACCTCCTGTGCAGGTCCCGCACCACCACCACGCAGCCCCGTGAGGACGACGGACTCGGCCTGCGATCCATGCGGCTACGCACGGAGGAGTCGGGAGGAACGTTCACGGCCGGGCCGGTTGCCACCGACAGTTGTGCCACGACCTGGACCGTGGAGGCACTCTGGCCCGCCACCACGACACCGCCTGCTCAGCCACTTGCTCTGCCCCGAAGACACGAGACCTCCGTGGAGGTCTCAATCCAGCACGATGAGAAGGCACCCCGACCATGACCGAGGCACTGATTCCGTCCACCCCGAGCACGCCCACATCCCACCCACGAGTGCCGGGCACCACCGTGGTCCTGGCCGACGACCACGCCGCCATCCGTGCGGGGGTGCGGTTGATCCTGGAAACGGCACCGGAACCGTTCCTCGTTCTGGGTGAGGCCGAGAAGGCTACCGAGGCCGTCGAACTCACCCGAGCGCTACGACCCCAGGTGGTGCTGCTGGACATCCGGATGCCCGGACCCAGCGGCCTGAGCGTGATCGGGCAGTTGCGGGAGGCCGGCGCCAGCGTCGTCGTCCTGACCTCCTTCGCCCTGGACGAGTACGTCATGGCGGCCCTGGAGGCCGGGGCCGACGGCTTCCTGGTGAAGTCGGCCGAGCCACAGGAGATCGTGGCCGCGGTTCAGCGAGTGGCCGCCGGGGACGCGGTCCTGGCCCCTGAAGTCCTGAGGTCCGTGATCGCCCGTGCCGTCCGCCCCCGGGATCAGGCGGCAGACGCTGCACCGTCGCAGGCCGCCGACCCCAACCAGGTGGGCACGGCCGTGGGCGAGGAAGAGCAGGCAGTTCAGGAAATGCAGGAAGACCGTGCCGTCGGGTTCGTCCCCCCGGGCAACCTGCCCGATCCCCTGACCCACCGCGAACAGGACGTCCTGGCCCTGTTGGCCCGGGGACTGTCCAACCAGCAGATCGCCCGAGAGCTGGTGGTCGCCGAATCCACGGTCAAGACCCACGTCTCCCACGTCCTGGCGAAACTTCAGGTCACCTCACGGATCCAGGCGGCCCTGTGGTGGGGCCGACACGGGCACACCCGGTGACTTTGTGGAAGTCCTACATCAGGTTACGCATCCCCGTGTGATCGAATGGGCGATGACGTGCGCCGAGGAACCCCACGCAATACAGTGCTGTGGTTCGATGTCGCGCACACGACAGGCGCACATTCATGGCGATGAGGAGATCGATCACGTGACCGGAGCCCACGAGGCACCCAACGCCGCACCCCCCCGACGTCGGCCCTTGTCCAAGGTGCTGGTGGCCAACCGCGGCGAAATCGCCGTCCGGGTCATCAGGGCTGCCCGCGACGAGGGCATCACCTCCGTGGCCGTGTACGCCGATCCCGATCGCGACGCCCTGCACGTCCGCATGGCAGACGAGGCCTACGGCCTGGGTGGTAACACCGCCACGGACTCCTACTTGGTGATCGACAAGATCCTGGACGCCGCGGCCCGCTCCGGAGCCGACGCCGTCCACCCCGGGTACGGCTTCCTGTCCGAGAACGCGGACTTCGCCGCCGCGGTGATCAACGCCGGGCTCACCTGGATCGGCCCGCCGCCGCACGCCATCGCCTCCCTCGGCGACAAGGTCGCCGCGCGTCGGATTGCCGAGAAGGTTGACGCACCCCGCGTCCCCGGAACCTCCGAGCCCGTCCAGTCCGCCGACGAGGTCCTGGCCTTCGCCGACGAACACGGACTGCCCATCGCCATCAAGGCGGCCTTCGGCGGCGGCGGCCGCGGTATCAAGGTGGTCCGCGAACGCGAATCGATCGCCGAACTCTACGAATCCGCCGTCCGCGAGGCCACGGCCGCTTTCGGCCGCGGTGAGTGCTTCGTCGAACGGTTCCTGGACGCACCGCGCCACGTGGAGACGCAGTGCCTGGCGGATGCCCACGGCAACGTGGCGGTCATCTCCACCCGCGACTGCTCCCTGCAACGCCGGAACCAAAAGCTCGTGGAGGAGGCGCCCGCCCCGTTCCTGAGCGAGGAACAGAATCGACGCCTGTACGAATCCTCCAAGGCCATCCTGCGCGAAGCCGGCTACCAGGGTGCGGGCACCTGCGAATTCCTGGTGGGCAAGGACGGGACCATCTCCTTCCTGGAGGTCAACACCCGCCTGCAGGTCGAGCACCCGGTCTCCGAAGAGGTCACCGGCATCGACCTGGTCCGCGAGCAGTTCCGTCTGGCCCGCGGCGAGGAACTCGGCTACGAGGACCCCGAAGTCCGCGGACATTCGATCGAGTTCCGCATCAACGGCGAGGACCCGGGCCGCAACTTCATGCCCGCCCCCGGCACCCTCACCGCGCTCAAGCTGCCCACGGGACCCGGCATTCGCGTGGACACCGGTGTGGAGGCCGGTGAGACCGTCTCCGGGAACTTCGATTCGATGATCGCCAAGCTGATCGTCACCGGCAGCACCCGCGAGCAGGCTTTGGCGCGGTCGCGTCGCGCCCTGGAGGAACTCGTGATCGAAGGCATGGCCACCGTGGTGCCCTTCGACCGCGCAGTGGTCTCCGACCCGGCCTACGCCCCGACCGACGGGCAGCCGTTCACCGTGCACACCCGCTGGATCGAAACCGAGTTCGACAACCAGATCGACCCCTTCGCGGGCACCCCGGAAACCGCGGGAGACCCGGAGGAGCGCCGCAGTGTGGTGGTAGAAGTTGCCGGCAAGCGCCTCGAAGTCGTCCTCCCCGCATCCGTCCTGGGCACCACGAAGGCCTCCGGCAACGGCGGCCCCAAGGCCCGCCGCGAACGCTCCGGACGCGGCGGCAGCGCCAAGGCCACCGGCGACGACCTGACCTCGCCCATGCAGGGCACCGTGGTCAAGCTGGCCGTGGACAACGGGGACGACGTAGAGGAAGGCGACACGATCGTGGTCATCGAGGCCATGAAGATGGAGCAGCCACTCAAGGCGCACAAGGCGGGCACCATCTCGGGCCTGGACGTCAACCCCGGAGACACGGTCTCCGCGGGCACGGTTCTGGCCACCATCTCCTGAACCACGGTCGTCTCCGGGACCCCGGAGACCACGCACCCACGACGGCGGGTGGCCCGGTCACGACGACCGGGCCACCCGCCGTCGTCGTCGGCCATCCCGTGGGCCGCGGTCGCGGGGAGCCGGTCCCAGGTCGCGGGCATGACCCTCTCCTCTGCGTGCGTCGGTCCACATAGTGACCAAATATTGAGATCACTGTCCCGCGATATGACCAGACGTGTAACCTCCCCGTGAAGTTCGCTGCGGTCTGACCATGGGTCCGGTCGCAGACCCTCCCCCGCGGGGCCCGCCTCGGCCACCGCGAACGACGCTAAGGAATCCCATGTCAACCACTGTGGATCACTCCGGCGACCCGGACCCCGTGATCACGGACCCGATCGGAACCGCCAAGACGCTGCGCAACCGCGTCCGCGCGGCGTCGCTGGTCGGAACCACCATCGAGTTCTACGACTTCTACGTGTACGCGACCGCCGCCGTGGCCGTGTTCCCCGCCCTGTTCTTCACGGGCGAGAACGACACCGCGAAGCTGCTGGCCTCGATGGCCACGTTCGGCGCGGCGTTCGTCGCCCGCCCCATCGGTTCCGTGCTGTTCGGTCACTTCGGGGACCGGGTGGGCCGCAAGGCAACCCTGATCGGCGCCCTGTTGACCATGGGCATTGCCACGTTCCTGATCGGCCTGCTGCCGACCTACTACTCGATCGGCCTGTGGGCGCCCATCATCCTGACGGTGCTGAGGTTCTGCCAGGGCCTGGGGCTCGGCGGCGAATGGTCCGGGGCGTCCCTGCTGGCCACGGAGTACGCCGAAGACGGCAAACGAGCCCGCGCGGCCATGTGGCCCCAGTTGGGTGCGCCGTTCGGGTTCATCCTGGCCAACGGGTTCTTCCTGGTCCTCACCGTGATCATGGGCTTCACCACCCTGGCAGACAGCGGATCCAGCCACGCGTTCCTGACCTGGGGCTGGCGCATCCCGTTCATCGCCTCCGTGATCATGGTGATCGTCGGCCTCTACGTGCGTTTCTCCCTCGAGGAGACCCCGGTGTTCAAAAAGGCCGTGGAACGCGCGGAGCCGGTCAAGTCGCCCGTGCTGGAAGTCTTCAAGACCTCTTGGCTGCAGATCATCCAGGGCACGTTCATCATGCTGGCCACCTACGTGCTCTTCTACCTCATGACGGCCTGGATCCTGTCCTACGGCATCGGCTCCGCGTCCGTGGGCGGCCTGGGCATCGCCTACCGCAACTTCCTGGTCATTCAGCTCATCGCGGTGCTCATGTTCGCGGCCATGGTCCCGGTCTCCGGCTGGCTGGCCGACAAGTTCGGACGGCGTTCCTCGCTGCTGGTGATCACCGCGCTGATCGTGGCCTTCGGGTTGATCTTCGGCTGGTTCATCGCGCCGGAGAACCTGGGGACCGGTGAGGACCTGAGCCTGGTACGCCTGGTGGTGTTCCTGGCCGTCGGCATGGCGCTCATGGGCCTGACCTTCGGTTCCATGTCGGCCGTGCTCCCGGAGCTGTTCCCCACCAACGTGCGTTACACGGGTTCGGGGATCGCGTACAACGTCGCCTCCATCCTGGGTGCGGCGCTCACCCCGTACGCCGCGGTGTGGCTCAACGCCAAGTTCGGCGTCTCCGCAGTGGGCATGTACCTGTCGGCGGCCGCCGTCATCACCTTCGTGGCCCTGTGGCTCTCCCCGGAGACCCGCCACGTGGACATGGTCGAGGTCGGCAGGAAGTAACCTTCCCGACTTTCCCCGCGCCGAGTGCGCAGTTTGATCGCCCCTGAGTCAGTGAGCAGCGATCGAACTGCGCACTCGGCGTTTGTCATCCCCGACGACGGCGGGCGATGGCCTCGCGGACCAGGTCCACCACGCGCGGAGGCGTTCCCGGTGGGTCGAACGACCGCGGATACAGGTCGGAGATCAGTACGCGCACCTCGATCCATCCCGCCGCCTCCGTGGCCCGCTGGCGTTCGATGTCCCGGACGCGTTGGCGGTCGGCGTCGTGGTGCGGGCCCTCGATCTGCAGCGACACCTTGTCCTCTGGACGCGCAAGATCCGGCCAGACCGACCGATGCCCCGGGGCCCTGAGCTCGAGGTCGGTGACCCACTCCCCCAGCCCGTTGTCCTGGAGCACCAGACGCGCGCGGGTCTCGGCCGCCGAGTCCACTCCCGGCCGCGCCAGGGCCAACGCGGATCGCACTCGAGCCACGCCGCGCAACCCCGTCATTCGTGCCAGGTCCTCGGCGACGGCCTCCCGGGCCCGGAGCGGAGGCACACCCCGCAACGGGCCGTACCGGTGTTCACAGATCACGCCGTCCAACACGCTCACCAGAGCAGCCTGGTCAAGGAACCACGGGCCCCGCGGCCCGGCCGCTCCGGCCAGATCCACGAGGGTCCGGACGGGACCGGTGACTCCCACCCCGGTCTGAAGCACCCGGTCCTGCGGCGGAATCCAGGACCGATGGCCTCGCAGCCCCTTCACCCGGGGAGGGAGGACTTCTGTCCAGGGAGTGAGATGTATCGGTAGCGCAAGCCGCAACCGACCGGGGACCCGGAGCCCCAGCACCAGCGCCGCCGTCGTGTGGCTCGCGGCAGTCCCCGGATACGCGAGTTGCACGGCCGGCAGCAGGTCCATCAGATGCTCGACCGGGTCCGCCGGGAACACATGACCCGCGACCGCCCACACGTTCCGGAAGACCGATACGTAGCCCGGACCCAAGAGCTGGCCGCGGGTGACCCCGTGGGCGTACGCCTCCGCCGTCGTGAAACAACGGCCCCGGAGTCCGGCGGGTGGTGTGTGAGCGGGCGTGACCATGGGATGAGTACACGCGGCGCAAGCGCCCCGGGACCGTTTCGCCGCCCAGACGAGTACAGCCGCCCCTGCCCGACCACCCGCCGGGCACCTGTGGAGCCGAGATTCGCGCCGAGTGCGCAGTTTGATCGCCGCTGAAACAGTCAGCGGCGATCAAACTGCGCACTCGGCGCGGGGACAGTGTGAGTCAGGCCTGCAGGTGGTGCAGACGCCGGGCCGCCTCGGAGATCGACCCGGACAGGGACGGATACACCGTGAAGGTCTCGGAGAAGTCGTCCACCGTGAGGCCCTTGGAGACGGCCACGGAGATCGCGAAGATCAGCTCGGAGGCGCGCGGGCCCACCACCACGCCGCCGATGATCGTGCCGGGGCCCTTGCGGGCGAACAGCTTCACGAAGCCGTCCTCCACCGCCATCATCTTGGCGCGGGCATTGGTGGCCAGGTCCAGCTTGATCACGTCCGCGGAGTAGATCCCGTCCTTGATCGCCTTCTCCGACACACCCACGGAGGCGATCTCCGGGGAGGTAAAGATGTTGGAGGCCACCACGGAGGTACGCAGCGGCTGGACGGCATCGCCGAGCACATGAGCCATGGCGATGCGGCCCTGCATGGCGGCAACGGAGGCCAGCGGCAGGACACCCGTGCAGTCACCGGCCGCGTAAATGCTGGGCACAGACGTACGGGAAACCCTGTCCACCGCGATGTGGCCGGAGTCCTCCAGGCGCACGCCCACTTCTTCGAGTCCGATGCCCTCCGTGTTGGGGATCGACCCAACAGCCAGCAGGCAGTGGGAGGCCGCGATCTTGCGGCCGCCGGTGAGGGTGACCACCACGCCGTCGTCGGTACGTTCCACGGCTTCCGCGCGGGACCGAGAGACCACGGTGAGCCCGCGGCGCTCGAAAACGCTCTCCAGCACCTCGGCAGCGTCGGTGTCCTCACCCGGGAGAACCTGGTCCCGGGAGGAGACCAGGGTGACCTTGGCGCCGAGTCCGTTGTAGGCGGAGGCGAACTCCGCGCCGGTCACGCCGGAGCCCACAACCACCAAGTGCTCGGGGATCTCGGTCGTGTTGTAGACCTGCGTCCAGGTCAGGATGCGCTCGCCGTCCGGCTGAGCGTTGGGCAGGGTCCGCGGATGAGCTCCGACGGCGACCAGGATGGCGTCGGCCGCCAGGTCGTACTCCATGCCGTCGGTGGCCTTCACGTGCACGGTGTTGGGGTCCACAAGCGAGCCGACCCCGTCGACCACCTGCACACCTTCCTTCTCCAGTCCGCGGCGGATGTCGCGGGATTGGGTGGCGGCCAGGCGGAGCAGCCGCGTGTTGATGGTCTGCAGGTTCGCCGCGAGCCCCTGGACCTCCGTACCGTCCTGGGGCCCACCCACGAAGTGCACACCCAGGTCGCGGACCTCGTGGAAGCGGTGGATGGTGTCGGCGGAGGCGATCAGCGTCTTGGAGGGCACGACGTCGGTCAGCACCGCGGCACCGCCTGTGCCCTGACGTTCGATCAGGGTGACTTCCGCCCCCAGTCCGCGGGCGTGCAGGGCAGCCTCGTAGCCACCCGGGCCACCACCGATGACGACGATCTTCTTCTGGGGAGTTTCCGCGCTTGAGCTCACCGGGTCATTGTGTCAAACATCCAAGGACCCGGACATCGTGGGGCCCGTGCAACCGTGCAGGACAGCCCCGAGTCGTCTACCGCAGGATTCTTCACCGGACCAATGAGGAACTTGAAAGTTGACTGGTAATTGGTCAGTGTGGTCGAGTCCAATTCGCGACAGTTAGGTACACAATGACCTCCTCGGCCCAACCCCCGCATTCCGCGGGCGACCCTCAGGACGACTCGGACAAGACCCCCCTGCAGCACGAACACGACGTGGCCCTCGCGACCCACGACGAGGATGCCCCTACGGAGGACACCCCGACAGAGGCACCCTCCACAGCGGACACTACCGCAACGGACACCGCCACGATCGACGCGGACGAGGCCGCCCTCGCCAGGCACGAAGAGCTGTCCGTCCCGGCATCAGAACAGATCCGGGCGGAGGACAGCGACGACGACATCACGGAGAAGCTCCGCGCGCAGGGCGTCAAGATCGGCAAGTTCGGCATCGCCCCCCGGGTGTTCTGGCCATCGATGCTGGTGATCCTCGCTGTCGGGTTCGTGGGAGTCGCCTTCCCCGAGCGGACCGGAACCGTCTTCACCTCGGTCCAGGGTTGGATCGTGTCCACCCTGGGTTGGTACTACATGCTGATCGTGGGCGGATTCGTCGCGTTCACCGTGGTCGTGGGCCTCTCCCGTATGGGCGACATCCGGCTCGGCCGTGACGACGAGGAACCCGAATTCGGGGTGTTCTCCTGGTTCGCCATGCTGTTCGCGGCGGGTATGGGCATCGGCTTGGTGTTCTACGGCGTGGGTGAACCTCTCACCTATGCAACCGTCTCGCCCAAACCGGGTTGGGAAGGCAGCGAGGCCGAATTGCAGGGCCTGGCCATGGCACAGACCTTCATCCACTGGGGCCTGCACCCCTGGTCCATCTACTCGGTGATCGGTCTGGCCCTGGCATACGCCATCCACCGTCGCGGACGCCCGGTGTCGATCCGATGGGCGCTCGAGCCCCTGCTCGGCTACCGGGTCAAGGGCTGGATGGGAGACGCCATCGACATCCTGGCGATCTTCGGGACCGTCTTCGGCGTGGCCACGTCGCTGGGCCTCGGCGTGCAGCAGATCTCCGCGGGCATGGCGGCCATGGGCATCGTGGACTCGACGGACAATACCCTGTTGGTCATCCTGATCATCGTGATCACCTTCCTGGCAACGTTGTCCGTGGTCAGCGGGCTGGGTGCCGGCATCCGCTGGCTGTCGAACATCAACCTGTCGCTGGCCGGGCTCCTGTTGATCTCCATGCTCGTGCTGGGCCCCACGGTCTTCCTCCTGCAGAACTTCGTCGAGTCCTTGGGCGTCTACCTGGCCAACCTGATGCAAATGACGTTCGACGTCGGCGCCTATCAGCGCGGTGAGGAAGCCGCCAGCTGGTTCACCGGCTGGACCATCTTCTACTGGGGCTGGTGGATCGCATGGTCCCCGTTCGTCGGCGTCTTCATCGCCAGAATTTCCAAGGGTCGCACCATTCGACAGTTCGTCGCCGGTGTTCTGTTGGTTCCCACCATCGTGGGCTTCCTGTGGTTCGCCGTGATGGGTGGCTCGGGGTTGTTCCGCCAGATGTACGGCGAGGGGGACCTGGTCGCCGACGGCGCAGTCTCCGTGGAATCGGCACTGTTCCAGGTCCTGGACGGACTGCCCCTGGGCTCGATCCTCTCCGTGATCGCGATCATCCTGGTGGCCGTCTTCTTCATCACCTCCTCGGACTCGGGGTCGCTCGTCGTCGACATGCTCGCCTCCGGCGGCCACCCGAACCCGCCCACCTGGTCGCGGGTCGTGTGGGCGCTGCTCGAGGGTTTCCTGGCGACGGGGCTCCTGCTCGCCGGAGGCCTGGAGGCACTGCAGGCCGGCTCGCTCATCACGGCGCTGCCCTTCAGCGTCGTCCTGATCCTGATGTGTGTCTCGACCATCCAGGCCCTGGTCGTGGAGACACGGGCCCGTGACCACATCAAGCGGCGTCAGGATATGGACAGGCTCCGCGACTACGTCACGGAAGAGTTGACCGGAAACCTCGAGGAGTTCCCGGAGTTCGAGTCCTACGTGGACCGGCGAATCGACTACCGCATCTCCCGGACCCGGGGTGTATTCGCGCGCGGTCGCGGTCGGCAGCACGACAGGCCCGCCCGTTGAGGTTCGCTCTCAACCTCTGAACGCAAGCCTGGGCAACGGCCGGGGAACGGGCAACACGCCCGCTCCCCGGCCGTTGAACATTCCACGACACACATTTGTATTTGCATCTGCTAAGACTATGCTCGGTGGTGGCCCAGCATCCGTCCAGTTGTCATGAGGAGATTCATGCGTCCCCTTTCCATCGAAGCCGGTGGCACCACCCGCAGGCTTGATCCGTGGCGACCTTGGACCGTGGGATCTTCGCAGTACGCGGACATCCAGGTGCACTCCCCCGCGGTGCAGGACATCCACGTGATCCTGCGGTGGAGCGGGAACTGCTGGACGGTCGAGGACCGCGGCACCCGCACCGGCACCGCCATGAACGGCTACATGCTCATGGCCAACATGGCCGCCATCATCGACGGTCGCGCCGTGCTCAGCTTGGCACCCAACACGGGGGTCCAGGCCGATGTCGTGGTCGCCGACGTGCCCACCGCCGAGCCCGTTCGTCCCTCCTCCGACGGGTACGGCTACGTCACCGGGGAGCAGGAACAGCGCCCCGCGGCGTCCAACCACCCCACCTCGGTGGGCAGCCCCGCTGCGGGTGCAGCCACCAGTGAAGACACGGGCAGCACTTCGACCTCCTACGGCGTCCTCCCGACGGCCGCGCGGGACAACAGCGTCGGTACCGAGGCCGGAACCACCCATGACGACGTCGACGGCGGGGTCGCGGCCAGCATCGAACCGACTGTCGCCTCCATTCCTCTCCGTCGACAGACGGACGACGCCGCCCCCGGGACCAGCGGCGAGGACCCGTTGCATTCCGGCGACATTCCTGCCGCCTCCGCCGAGCCGACGGTCGCTGCCATCTCCATCAACCGCCGTTCCGCCGGCCTGGACGCGACCCCCGGACGCCCCGGCGAAGTCTCGCGGGATCCCGATTCCGATCCGTCCGAGTCCGACCTGGACGCCTCCGCGCCCGTCGTGGAGTCCCAACAGCGATCCTGGGTCAACCGGATGGACAATGCGGAGGTCATGCCCGCCCTGCCCAGCCCGGAGGACGAGCGGTCGGGCATGAGCCTGTCCCCCGCGTTTCGCGCCGCGGCCCCGGGTGGGTCGATCGTGGTGGGGCGCGACGCCTCGGCGGACGTCCTGATCGACGGTCTGCTGGTGTCCCGCCAGCACGCCCGCATCACCCGCACCCACGACGGCGCCACGATCACGGACCTGGGTTCGACCAACGGCACGTGGGTGGACGGCCAACGCATCTCTACGACCGTGCCCCTCCGGTTGGGCTCCCAGGTGGTCATCGGCGGTGTGCCGTTCCGACAGACGCCGAACGGGCTCTCCGAGCTCATCCGCGCCGAAGGCAACATGTCGATCGTGGTGCGGGACCTGACCTTCTCCGTCCCGGACCGCATCAACCCCAAGATGAAGCGCACGCTGGTCGACGACGTCTCCTTGGAGATCCCCGACCGTTCCCTGATCGCCGTGATCGGCCCCTCCGGTGCCGGCAAGTCCACGTTCCTGAACTGTCTGCTGGGTGACATCCACCCGGACAAGGGCAGGATCGAGTACCACGGCCTGGACATGGCCCAGTTCGGCCCGGCCCTGTCCACGCAGATCGGCATGGTCCCACAGGAGGACGTGCTGCACCGGGAACTCACGTCGGAACAGATCCTGGAAGCCACCGCGGCCCTGCGTCTGCCGGAGGACGTGGACAAGGAACAGCGCAAAGCACGTATCGCGGCGGTGATCGAAGCCCTGGGGCTGACCGAACACGCGCGGACACCGGCCTCCCAGCTCTCGGGCGGTCAGCGCAAGCGCGTGTCCACGGCCATGGAGTTGCTGACGGGTCCGCGCTACCTGTTCCTGGACGAGCCCACCTCCGGCCTGGACCCGGACATGGACTTCGAGGTCATGGACCTGCTGCGTCGCATGGCCCACGGCGACGTCGGCGGCCGGGAGGGTTCGACCGTCGTCGTCATCACCCATTCCACGGCGAATCTGGATCTGGCCGACAAGGTCCTGGTGCTCGCACCGGGCGGATCCGTGGCCTACTTCGGCGATCCGGACGGGATGATGCCGTACTTCGAACGGTCGCAGAGCCTGGGGCCGCAGGTCCGGGAGGTCTACAAGGGCCTCAAGGAGGACCCCGCCCGCGCCGCCGCGGCATTCCGGCGGGAGATGTCCCAGGACACCCACGAACGCCTGTCCGCGCAGACCCCCTCCGGACCGCAGAAGCAGGTTTCCAGACGCGGCATGTTCCAGCTGGGGGTGCTGCTGCGGCGGCAGATCCAGCTCATGCGCACGGACAAGGTCTCCGTACTGATCACCACCTTCATCGCCCCTGCCCTGCTGGCGCTGCTGGTCCTGGTGGTTCCGGGCGATCACGGTCTGACCTACCCGAAGTCCACGGAGTCCGAGGTCAATCAGCCCCAGATCCTGCTCATCGTGATCCTCCTGGCGGCGGTGGCCATCGGGCTGTTCCCCGCCTGCCGAACGTTCCTGGACGAGAAACGCATCTTCCTGCGGGAAGCTCGCACCGGGCTCGGCGTGTGGCCCTACGTGGGCGCCAAGACGCTGGTCACGATCGTCACCTCCCTGATCCAGTCCGCGATCCTGGTCTTCACGGTCCTGGCACTGGTCCCGGCCGACCCCTTCGCCTCCTGGGGGCCGATGTGGCTGGAACTGTGGATCGTGACCTTCCTGCTCATCCTGACGTCCTGGTTGCTCGGGTTCCTGGTCTCCGCGCTGGTGGGCCGCTCGGACGTGGCCATGAACACCGCGTCCCTGCTGGTGGTGGTGCAATTGATCTTCTGCGGCGGGCTGTTCGCCATGGAAGGGGTTTCGGACACCGTTTCGCGCGTGGTTCCCACCCGGTGGGCCTACGCGGCCATGGCGCAGTCCGGTGACCTCAACGAGATCGTCCGCACGGCGGCCGTCGCCCTTCCCCAGGAGGAGGCCAACGACGACGCGCAGGCCAAGCACGACGACGCCGTGACCGCCGCCGAAGAACAGGGCCTGCCGGAACCCGAGCCCTTGGACCTCCCCGAGGTCGACACCTCCAGCGCCGTGCTGGACCCGCTGTGGAACCAGGGCACCGTCATGTGGTGGGGTTCCACGGGCATCACCGCAGGTTTCGGACTGGCCTTCCTGCTGCTGTCCGTGCTGGCCATCAGGCGGGTCAAGAAGCGCAAGCGCTGAGGCGCGAACCGGCGCGACGGGTGGGGATGCGAGGGCATCGCCGCCGTTGCGCGCAGATGGCAGGATGGATCGTGACGACGCTCGCGAGCACACCGGGCCGCGCGCCGTCGTCGTCGCAGACACGCCGCAATCCCCCAGGAGGCCGTTGCCGTGGTGGCACCCACCCAGTCCATCGATCCGTTCGACCTTGCTGCGCAGGCTGCCGACGCGTTACGGGAACGCACGGGAATCCAGACCCACGACATCGCACTGACCCTCGGCTCCGGTTGGGGTGGTGCGGCCGAACTTCTCGGTGAAACCGTTGCGGAAATCCCCGCCACCGAGATCCCCGGCTTCTCCAAGCCCGCGTTGGAGGGGCACGTGGGAACCCTTCGTTCGATCCGCATCGCTGGCGACGACGACGCCCCCCGGCACGCCCTGGTGATCGGCGCCCGGACCCACTACTACGAAGGCCGCGGCGTGCGCGCCGTGGTCCACGGTGTGCGGACGGCCGCAGCCGCCGGTGCCAAGACCATGGTGCTCACCAACGGATGCGGTGGCCTCAACCCGAGCTGGCAGCCCGGCACACCCGTGCTGATCTCCGACCACATCAACCTCACGGCCACCTCGCCACTGGAAGGTGCCACGTTCGTGGACCTCACCGATCTCTACTCCCAGCGGCTGCGCGATCTGGCCCGCACGGTGGACCCCACGCTGGAGGACGGTGTCTACGCGCAGTTCCCCGGCCCGCACTACGAGACCCCCGCCGAAGTCCGCATGGCCGGCGTCCTGGGGGCTGACCTGGTGGGCATGTCCACCGCGCTCGAAGCGATCGCCGCCCGCCACGCGGGCCTGGAAGTCATGGGCATCTCCCTGGTCACCAACCTGGCCGCCGGGATCCAGGAGACTCCGCTGTCCCACGAAGAGGTCGTGGAGGCCGGCCGCGCCGCCGGACCACGGATCGCGAAACTGCTGGCCGAGATCGTGCGGGGGGTCAAGTGAACACCGCATCAGACCCGACCCACGGTTCCAGCGACGCAGCCGGTGCCGCCGAGGCACTGCTCACGGCCGCCCGGGACTGGATCGCCCAGGACCCTGATCCGGAGACCCGTGACGAACTCCGGCAGTTGCTGGACGCAGCCACGGAACTCCCCGCCGAGGACGCCGACTCGACGGCCGCCCCCACCGGGGATCCGGCGGCGGGCGCGGGCTCTCCCGGGGAACTCGCGGCGCAGGCGGCAGCCCTGGACCTCGCGGAGCGCTTCAGCGGAACCCTTCAGTTCGGCACGGCCGGGTTGCGCGCCGAGCTGGGCGCCGGACCGATGCGCATGAACCGCGTGGTGGTGCAACGCGCGGCAGCGGGAGTGGCGGCACACGTCCTCGAGGTGACCGCGGCGACCACCGGTGCCTCGGCAGGCTCGGCCGGCGCCGGCAACTCAGGCAACTCGGCTGACTCAGCTGTCCCAAGCGACTCAGACGAAACCGGGAAGCCTCCGCGGGCGGTCATCGGGTTCGACGCCCGCAAGAACTCGGCCGTCTTCGCCCGAGACACGGCGGCGGTGTTCACCGCCGCCGGCATCGAGACGATGATCATGCCCCGCCCGTTGCCCACACCGGTCCTGGCCTGGGCCGTTCGGGAGTTCGACGCCGAGGTGGGCGTGATGGTCACGGCCTCACACAACCCCGCGGCGGACAACGGCTACAAGGTCTACCTGGGCAGCCGTGCCGTCGAAGAGTCCGGACGCGGCTGCCAGATCGTGCCGCCGCACGACGCCCAGATCGCCGCCCAGATCGCCCAGGTGGGTGATGTCCGGGAGATCCCCCGGGCCGACGACGGTTGGACGGTCTTCCCCGTCCTGATCGAGAACTCGTACCTCGACGCGATCGTCCCGGGCAGCACGCCCAGCCGCACCGCCCCGACACCCGGGGAACCCACCGTCATCGACACCACGCCCCGTACGGACTCGCGGGACCCGAACGCCCCGCGGATCGTCCTCACGGCCATGCACGGCGTGGGTGGCCCCACGACCACGGAGGCACTGACCCGCGCCGGTTTCACGGATGTCCATCCCGTCCGCGAGCAGCACACACCGGACCCCACGTTCCCCACGGTGGCCTTCCCCAACCCGGAGGAACCCGGGGCACTGGACCTGGCCTTCGAGCTGGCCCGCTCCGTCCACGCGGATCTGGTCATTGCCAACGACCCCGACGCCGACCGCTGCGCCGTCGCCGTTCCCGACGCCGATCACCCGGCTGCCGTGGACGGCTGGCGCATGCTGCGCGGGGACGAAGTGGGTGTGCTCCTGGGGCTCGCCGCGCTGCGCAACCTCGGGGCCGATGCCGAGTCCCCCGTGCTGGCCAACTCGATCGTGTCCTCCCGCCTGTTGGGCCGGATGGCGCGGACGGCGGGAGTGGAGCACCGGGAAACCCTGACCGGGTTCAAGTGGATTGCCCGGGTTCCGGGCATCGTGTTCGGCTACGAGGAGGCCCTGGGCTACTGCACGCAACCGGACACCGTCCGGGACAAGGACGGGATCTCCGCGGCGGTTGCCGTCGCGCGGCTCGCCCAGCAGGCACGGTCCCAGGGACGCTCGCTCACGGACGAACTCGCGGAGCTGGCCGTCGAGCACGGGCTGTTCACCACGGACCAGCTCTCGATCCGGGTGGCCGACCTGGCCTTGATTCCGGAGATGATGACCGCGCTACGGGAACGAACCCCCACCGAGTTGGCGGGGTCACGCGTCGTCGAGGTCCGGGACCTGGCCGCCCCGCCGGCCGGATCCCCGCTGCCACCCACGGACGGGATGCTGCTGCTCACCGAGGACGACACCCGGGTGATCGTGCGCCCGTCGGGCACCGAACCCAAGCTCAAGTGCTACCTCGAAGCCGTCACCCCCGTGACCGGGACCGACGACGTGCCGCGCGCCCGGAACCAGGGCATGGCACGGTTGCAGGCCGTGGTGGATCAGCTGCGGGAGTTGTTCGGCACCTGATGCGCCTGACAGATCGACGATCCCACCGGCCGACCGGTACCTGACGCCCCGATGGACAGACTCGACCCACAACTGGTCTTCGACACCGTGGACCTCCTGGGTGTGTTGACCAACGCCATCCTGGGCGGGGCCATCGCGCGCCAGTTGAAGATGGACCTGATCGGGTTCATGTTCCTTGCCGTCATGTCCGGGTTGGGCGGCGGCATGCTGCGCGACGTGCTGCTGCAGGTCGGCTTCCCCGTGGCCCTGACCAATCCGGCGTACCTGGGAACGGCCCTGGTGGGTGCGGTCGTGGCCTTTCTGCTGCACTTCCGTGGCAAGTGGGCGCTTCGCGTGCTGGTGGTGGCCGACTCCCTGTCCCTGGGGTGTTGGGCCGCCACCGGCACGGCGAAGGCGTTGAGCGTCGGCCTCAGCTGGCTGCCCGCCCTCATGATCGGCGTCATCACCGCGGTGGGCGGCGGTATGATCCGCGACACGTCGGTCGGCCGGGTTCCCCAGATCTTCGGCGGCAACACCCTCTACGCGACCGGCGCCCTGGTGGCCAGCATCGAAATGGTCATCCTCTACCGGATGACCCACCCCACGTGGGGCATGGCGGTGGCCATCGTCTCGGCCGCCCTGCTGACGGTCGTCGCGCGACGTCGCGGGTGGCGGCTGCCCGGGGTGGGCAGCCTGGAGGTCCGGTTGCCCAAGGCCCCGGCGTTCCCCAAGTCCCGCCGGCGCAAAGGGCCCACAGAGGGCGGCTGAATCCCCTGAGCTGAATCCCTGGGCGGTCAGTTCCCCAACCGGCTCAGGATCGCCGTGGTGGCCGCCCGCACTCCGGTACTGAGGGTGGGCTCCTCGACCGGGACGAAGAACGGCGAGTGGTTGACCGGCGTCGGTTCCTGCGAGTCCATGACACCGCGGTCGTGCGCACCGAACATCCAGAACACCGACGGCACCCCGATGGCCTCCGCGAGCGCACCGAAGTCCTCCGATCCCATGAGCGGTGCCGACTCCACCACGCGGTCGGCGCCGAATTCCGCCTCGAACCCGCGGACCACCTCCGCGGTCGCGGCGGGGTCGTTGAAGGTGCGCGGGAAGTGCGAGAGTTCCTCGATCACCGGCTCCGGCGCCCCGGATGCCTGGGCCTCCGCCATGATGATGCGACGCAGGGCACCGAGGACGACGTCGCGAGTGGCCGGATCCAGACTGCGCACGTTGAGCGTGAACTCGGTCGCGGCCGGGATGATGTTCTCCTTGAGCCCGCCGTGGAAGCTGCCGACGGTCACGACCGCGGACTCCCGCGGATCGACCTCCCGCGCGACCACGGACTGGATGCGGGTGACCATGAACGCGCCGAGCACGATCGGGTCCACGCAGTCTTGCGGTTGTGAGCCGTGCCCGCCCTTGCCGCGCACGGTGACCTTCCAGGAGTCGGACATGGCCAGGGCGTCCCCCACGGAGTAGGTGAGCGTGCCCGATTCGACCGGCATGACGTGTTGGCCGAACACGACCTCCGGAACGGGAGCCTTGTCCCAGAGTCCGTCGTCGACCATGGCGCGGGCGCCCGCCGCGGTTTCCTCCCCGGGTTGGAAGATCAGGACGAGCGTTCCAGCCCAGGTGTCCCGTGCACTCAGGAGAACTTCCGTGGCCGACAGGAGACAGGCGATGTGGGTGTCGTGCCCGCAGCCGTGCATGACCGGGACCTCGGTCCCGTCCGGCAGGTTCCCGGTGGCGGTGCTCGCGTACCCCAGGGCCGTGTCCTCCTGCAGCGGGAGGCCGTCCGTGTCGGCGCGGAAGGCGACGACGGGGCCGTCCCCGTTGCGGATCACACCGACCACACCGGTCCCACCGCAGCGGAAACTCTCGACGCCCAGCTCCGCGAGACGGTTCTCGATGAACTCCGCGGTCCGGTGTTCCTGCATGGACAGCTCCGGGTGTTGGTGCAGGTGGCGATACGTCCGGTGCAGAGTCTCGGTCTGGGCCTCGGTCAGGGTGGGGACGGACATCGTGGGGTCTCCTGGTGTCGGTGTCAGGGTCGGTTGCGGCTTCGGGGTCGGTATCGGTCGTGGCGGCAGGGGTGGCAGTGGCGGTGATGTGGACGAGGGTGGTCAGATCTCCGTCGTCGCCCCGTCGTCATTCATGGATCGCAGCAGCCAGGCCAGGACGGCGGTCACCACGACGGCGAGCGCGGTGCCGAAGAAGGCCAACTGAGGTACCGCGGGGAGCAGCAGGAACACGACCGCCGCGGAGACCAGGCCAGCGATCAGGGCCACTCGCCACTGTTTGAGGGTCACGATGGCCTGGACCAGGACCGCGCCGAGCACGGAGGGCAGGATGTAGACCTGCACCACGGCGATCACCTCGGGCGGGACGGCCTGGACCAACCAGGTGCCCAGCAGGCCCACGAAGATCAGCAGGGACAGCAGGTGGACCGCTGCGGCACCGCTGATGGCCATGACGGCGGCCAACTCTCCGCGGCGGGTACCCGCTTTGGCGTCGACGGCGGCCTGGGCCACCAGGGCGGAGGGCAGGAGCTTGTTGGAGATGTTGCCGATCATGAAGGCCTGGTACATCGAGGCCTGGCCCAGGATCGGGTAGTACGTCAGGGGCTCGACCACCCACAGGACTCCGAAGGTTCCCGCAATGGCCAGCAGGGCGACCCAGATCCGGCCGTGGTCCACGTCCAGGCCGCTGAAGAACACCAGGTAGGCGGGGCCCGCGAGCGCGAAGAACATCCCGGCAATCATGGTCAGGCGACCCCAGCGCGCCGTCGTGCGGTCGAACTGTTCGAGGTCTGCCGTGCCCTGGGACTCGGCCCGGGCGCCGGTGGATGAAGCGGTGGAGGTCATGTCTGCTCCTCTGTGACTGGGTCCCGGTCAGGCGGGAACGGGGAAGGCACCGGACTGGACGACCAAGTAGGTCACGATCAGTGCGATGAGGATGGCGATGCCGAGGGACCATTCCTTCATCCACTGGCGCTTGAGGACGTGGGCCACCCCCAGGCACGCGGCCATTGCCAGCGCGGAGGTCAGGAACGCGACGACGTGGTTTCCCGATTTGGGCAACTCCCCCAGGCCCAGGGCGAAGAACGCCGCCAGGAGGGCTGCCCCCGGCACCACGGTCATGATCGCCGGGTTCACCTTCCGCAGGCTGACGTCACCGCGCTTGAGCAGGGGCGTCATGATCAACGTGGCGATCATCCACATGGACCCGCCCAGGCTCATGGCCATGAAGGCCACCGCGAACACGCCCTGCGTGTAGGTGGGCCCACCCAGTTCGGCGTCCATGGTTCCGGCGGCAATGCTGGCGGCCCCGGTCTCGAAGGACACCGACCCGATCAGTCCGATCCGGACCAGCACGGCGGGAGCGCCGAAGACCGCCAACAGTGCGATGGCGACCAGCGCGACGGCCAAGGAGGGTCCGATGGCTGAGACGGCCCCGGCCCGGAAGGAGGTGTTGAGTTCCTTCCGACTCATGCCGCCCGCGGGGGCGGCCACCCTGGCGGCTCGGATGTAAATCACGGACTGGACGATGATGACGGCGAAGACTCCCAACGCGCAGATCCACAGCACGGGGAGATTGGCCACCTCCAGTATCTCCGTGGACGATCCGTCCACTGCTCGCTGAATCATGGGGCCTCCGGTCGGATGGGTGTTCGGGTGATTCCTGACGGCGAGACTGGTGTGCTGCACATCACTTTGCGCTGATTTTTCTGATTTACTGCATGAGAACCGGCCATTTATGAAGGATCGTGCATGGAACTTCCCGCCGAGGACCTGGAACTGGTCCACGCGCTTCAGATCGCTCCGCGCGCCACATGGACGCAGCTGTCCGCGATTCTGGGACGCCACCCGGCCACTTTGGCCGCACGGTGGGAGCGTCTGCGCACCGAGGGCTACACCTGGGTCACCGCCCACGCGGGGACCGTGGGCGGGGACGGGTGCGCGGCGTTCATCGGCGTCGAGTGTCTGCCCGGGCGCAGGGAGGAGGTTCTGGGGCGGTTGTGCGCGATGGCTCCGATCGCGACGGTCGAGGAATCCGCCCGCGACTGGGACCTGCGCCTCACGGCCTTGGCGCGTTCCTGGCAGGAGATGTCCCGCGACGTGCTAGCCGCCGTGCGCCAGGATCCCGGGGTGGCCCGGGTGCGCATGAACGTGGTCACCCGACTGTTCGTGACCGGCAACCACCTGCGGCTGGACGTCTTGAGCGCCCAGCAGCAACGCGACCTCCAGGCCTTCCATCCGCGGGCCACGCGGGAACCCGGGAGCACTCCCCCCGCCATGGATGCCCTCCTGCGGGTCCTGCAGAACGACGGGCGCGCCACGAGTGCCCAGATCGCCGAAGCCACGGGCAGCCACCCGACCACCGCCATGCGGCATCTGCGGCTGGCCGTCGAAACCGGCTTGGTCCATCTGCGCTGCGAGCTCGCGCAGGAGTTCTCCGGGTACCCCGTGGCCTGCCAGTGGTACGGGCGACACCAATCTCACCTTCTTGTTGTGGCTGCGTTCCCCGGAGGCCGTGCTGGGCGTGGAGTCGGGGCTGCAGTCCGCCGCGTCCAGCGTGCAGGTGGTCGAGTCCGACGTCGGGGTCCGCACCCACAAACGCATGGGATGGCTGCTGCGCGAGGACTCCCGGGCCACGGGTCAGGTGGTCACGCAGTGATCGACGACGGCCGGTGTTCTGCGGTTCCCCACTGCCTCGCGAGCACCATGACCCGGCCGTCGCGGACCTCCACGGGGTGGGTCACCAGGCTGTGGCCGGTATCGGAGAGACAGCGGCCGCTGAGCAGCGAATAGACCTCCTTGTACAGCGGCGCCGCGATGGTGGGTTCATCGCCTTTGGAACCCACGATGCCGCGCGCCATGGTGCACGTCCCGGTTCGCGGATCGCGATGGTCCACCGCGTACACGGTGTCGTCCGGCATGCGCACCAGCGCAACCTGAACACCGTCGACGCGGGCGGCGACCGCCACCGTTGGCTCGAGGTCCCGCAGCGCACAGATGTCGACCGCACGTCCCGTGACAGGCCGCGGATCGCGCAGGTTGGGCCCCTCCTCGCATGGGTCAGGCGTGATCTGCGGCAGATCGAGCCCGACACCGCCGGGCACCGGGCTGATCGTCGTGGCGTCGTACATGGGTATCTCCGTTCCGGGCCGGGTCCGGGGCACGCACCCCGGACTCTCGCGTTCCACTGTGCCGCGGACGGATTTCACGACGTTCTCGGCCGTGTTGCAAGTGGGCGACGGCGATCTCACCTCGGGTGTCACCCGTGTGCGGCACTTTGCAACACGACCGCAACAGAGGTGAAAGGCCAGGGCAAAGGCCTCTTCCTACGGTGAAGTCCAGCCGTTAGTCCACAATCTCGTGCCGTCGTCCGTGATGCCACCGCACACCGGCCCGCTGCACTGGTTCCGAACGAGGAGACACTCGTGGCCCGATCGCCGTTCACACCGAGCAACCCCCAGCGCATCGCCGTCGTCGGAGGCGGGCCGGCCGCCCACCGCTTCGTCGAAGCCGTGCTCAGCGCGCAGGACCACCACGTGACGGTGGAAGTCTTCGCCGACGAGCCGCACCTGCCCTACGACCGGGTGCAGCTGTCCAAGGCACTGCCTGAACACGTGGATCTCACCCTGGGATCCGGGGCGATCTGGGCGGACCCCAGGGTGACGCTGCGGACCGGATGCAAAGTTCGTGAGATCGACCCCGGTGCCCGGTCGCTTCGCACGGACACGGGGCACAGTGTCGAATGGGACGAGTTGGTCCTGGCCACGGGATCGGATGCCGCGCGGCTGAACATCCCCGGCGCCCACCGCGCTTTCGTCTACCGGACCCTGGAGGATGTCGCCGCCGTCCGGGCCGAGGTCCGTCGGCTCCGCACCGCCCTGGGCCGCCCGCCCAAGGCAGCCGTGGTGGGTGGCGGTCTGCTGGGCCTGGAGGCCGCCGGTGGGCTCCAGGAGCTCGGAGCCGAGGCCACCGTGGTGCACTCACGTCAGTGGTTGATGAACGCTCAGCTCGACCAAGGCGCAGGCCAGGCACTCAACGCCCTGATCTCCCAGCGCGGTGTGGCGTTGCACATGGGAGAACGCCCCTCCGGCATCACGTTGGACAAGAAGACCAACGAGATCGCCGCCGTCGAGTTCGCCGAGTCCGCCGCACTGGCCGCTGACATGGTCGTGGTCTCCACGGGCATCCGCGCCCGTGATCGGTTGGCCTACAACTGTGGGATCACCACGGCGCCACGCGGCGGCATCGTCATCGACGACGCCTGCCGGACCTCGGCGGAGCACGTCTGGGCGATCGGCGAGGTGGCCAGTTTCGACGGCGAATGCGTCGGCCTGGTGGCCCCAGCCAACGCAATGGCCGAGATCGTGGCCGACCGGCTGGCCGGTGGTTCCTCGCGCTTCGACGGGTTCGACACCGCCACCAAGCTCAAGCTTTCGGGCGTGGACGTCGCCTCCTTCGGTGACGCCTACGGGGAGGCCGAGGGCTGCCTGGAGATCGTCTACGCCGATCCTGCCCGGGGCCTGTACCAGAAGATCGTGACCACCTCCGACGCCAGGACCCTTCTGGGTGGGGTGTTCGTGGGCGACGCCTCGCCCTACCAGTCCCTGCGCCCCCTGCTGGACCGGGACCTCCCCGCGGAACCCGGGCAGTACCTCTCGGCCGCGGGCGGGGAAGCCCCGGATTCCGAGCTTCCGGACGACGCCGAACTCTGCTCCTGCAACGGGGTGAGCTTCGGTGACGTCCGCAGTGCCGTCGCCTGCGGCGTGCACGAGATCTCCGAGTTGAAGACCTGTACACGGGCCGGGACCCAGTGCGGTTCGTGTGTGCCCATGCTCAAGAAGACCCTCGACCAGGAACTGGCCAAGGCCGGCCTGGAGGTCTCCACCGCACTGTGCGAGCATTTCGAGCTCTCGCGGCCAGAGCTCTTCGAGGCGGTCCGGTCCTTGGAACTGGACTCATGGGACGCCGTGCTGGAACGGTTCGGAACCGGCCTGGGCTGCGACATCTGCAAACCGGCGGTGGCCTCGATCCTGGCCTCACAGCGGGCACAGTACGTCCTGGACGCAGGCCGCAGCGGACTGCAGGACACCAATGACCGCGCCCTGGCCAACATGCAACGCAACGGGACCTACTCGGTGGTCCCCCGGATGCCCGGTGGTGAGATCACCCCCGACAAGCTGATCGTCCTGGGCGAGATCGCAAAGAAGTACGGCCTCTACACCAAACTCACGGGGGCCCTGCGGATCACCATGCTCGGCGCGCGATTGGAGCAGTTGCCCGAGATCTGGAAGGACCTGGTCGAGGCGGGTTTCGAGTCCGGACAGGCCTACGGCAAAGCACTGCGCAACGTGAAGTCCTGCCTGGGGTCGACGTGGTGCCGGTACGGCGTGCTGGATTCCGTAGGCATGGGGATCCGGTTGGAACTGCGCTACCGCGGTTTGCGCTCACCACACAAGTTCAAGATGGGGGTTTCCGGGTGTGCCCGCGAGTGTGCGGAAGCCCGGGCCAAGGACGTGGGCGTGATCGCGACCTCCGATGGCTGGAACCTCTACGTGGGCGGCAACGGCGGCGCCACACCGGTTCACGGAGAATTGCTGGCCCAGGGCTTGGACGACGACACCCTGGTGACGTACATCGACCGCTATCTCATGTTCTACATCCGCACGGCAGAGCGGATGCAGCGCACGGCCCGGTGGCAGGAGGAGTTGGACGGCGGCATCGATCGGGTACGTGCAGTGGTGGTCGACGACGTTCTGGGAATCGCACCGGACCTGGAAGCGTCCATGGCACGGCACGTGGCGAACTATCAGGACGAATGGGCCGCGACCTTGGAGGACCCGCAGCGGCTGGCCCGGTTCCGGTCGTTCGTCAACGACGCCGAACGTGACGACTCCATTCGCTGGATGCCCGAACGTGACCAGCACCGACCGGCCACCGCGGAGGAGATCGAAGCCGGCCTGGGCGTCCCGGAACCGGTCATGGTTGCCGGTGTGTCCCTGCCCGTCGGCCCCCCGCACGGGGGCTGAGCAATGCCGACGTTCGATTCCCCCGGACTCCAGGAACTGCGTGGTCAGCGGATCGGCGTGACCGCATCACGACGCGGAGACGATCTGTGTTCCGCCCTTGAACGCCACGGAGCGGAGGTTCTCCACGCCCCCGCCCTGACCCTGGTTCCGGTCGCACACGACGTTCCACTCATGAACGCGACGACCGCGTTGCTCGAACGCCGCCCCCAGGCTCTGCTGGTCTCGACCGGGTACGGGTTACGGCGTTGGTTGGAAACCGCCGATGCCACGGGCCTTGGGGCCCGGCTGCGCGAGACCGTCGGACAGCTGGACATGGTGGTCCGAGGCGCCAAGGCCACAGGACAGGTGGCGGCTCTCGACCTGGCACCGCGGACCCTCACGACCGTCTCGCACCTGTCCGACGGCGTGGACGTGATTCTCCGGGGCCCGGCGCGGTGCGTGGGCGTTCAGCTCCCCGGTGGCAACGACGACCACGCCGTTCAGCGTCTGCTCTCGGCGGGACGGGAAGTTCAGGCCGTGGTGCCCTACCGGTTGCGGCCCTCGGGTCGCGACGCCGTCCGCACACTCGTGCAGCAGGCCTGTGCGCGACGGCTGGATGCCATTGTGTTCAACGCCGCGCCGGCCGTGGACTCGGTGCTCGCCGTGGCACGAGAGACCGACATGTACGACGAGTTCCTCGAGGCCTTGAGGGAGGAATCCGTTACAGCCGTCGTTGTTGGTGAGACCTGCGCTCGCCCGTTGCAGGAGGTCGGTGTCCAACCGGTCATTCCCGAACGTCCCAGGATGGCCGAGGTGGTGAGAGCGTTGTGTGCCAGGGCCGAAGAAGAACAGGTTCGGGTCGCCACACGGCACGGCGATCTTGAACTGCGCGGTGCCATTCTGACGGTCGAGGACCTGGACATCCGGCTCACACCCCAGCAGGAGGCCGTGCTCCGTGCCCTGATCGCCGCCGAAGGGGCCGTGATCTCGCGAGGGCAGCTCATCAAGGCCGTCCCCGGGCTCGACGGCGCCCACGCGCTCGAGATGACGGTGTCCCGTCTGCGCCGCAAGCTTCCCGTGCCCCTGGTCCGAACCGTCGTCAAGCGGGGGTACCGGTTGGACGTCGCCGCCCACGCAGGAGGCACGCCGTCAGGACACCGGGACCGGGCGTGCACCGTCACCCGGTGACCTGTCGCGACGTCGTTGGGCCAGCAGTGCCTCGATCTCCGGGCGGCAGGTACCGCACCCGGTGCAGGCGCGGGTGGCTGCCGTGACGGACTCCACTGTGACGGCTCCGTCCTCCACCGCCGATTCCAGCGTTCCCCGGGTGACCCCCGCGCATCGACAGACCACGGAGCTCTCCCCCATGCCCTCTTGCACCGGTGCCGCCCAGGTCGAGTCCAAGGACAACAGGTAGGTGAGGTCGCCACGCATCGGTTCTCCGGATTCCAGGACCGCCGTGAGGTGGGCCAGTGCGCGGGGGCGTCCGAGAACGACGGCGTATCGGAGGCTTCCGTCCTGGTGCAGGGTGACCTGTAGGTCCTGGCGGAGGGCCGTGTCGGTGAACTCCATGTGCCGGGTTGCCCGGTCCGGAGCCGGTCGGCCGCTGTCCAGGACCGTCAGATCGATGTCCTTGGCCTTGAGCCGCAGGACAGCGGGGGCGTGGGCCGGCATGGGTTCGACCGGAACCGCGCCCTGGTTCTGGGTCTGCAGGGCGGTCAGCTCCGCCGCAATCCGCGCGGACAGGTACTCCGCTTGTCGCCAGCCCGGTGCGATGGTTCCGGTCTGCCCGGGGGCAGCCGCACCGCGGGAACGAGCGGTACACGGTTGACATCCCGGGTCCCTGCACAACACCTCGGCACAATCCCCCATGGCGTAGACGCGTCCTTCCGCGTCAGCCTGGAGCTCGTGGTCCACCACGATCCCGTGTTGGGTTCTCAGACCAGCGCCCTCCGCCAACGCGGTACGTGCCTGGACCCCGCACGAGATGACCAGGAGGTCACCCGTCAGGGGAGCCCGGCTGGCCACCTCAAGGGCCGCGAAACCACCGTTGGCATCAGTGCTCACTCCCACCGCGCGGGCGGACACGCAGTGGACACCGGCGGCTTTCAGTCGGTCTCCCAGGAGCTGCGCGGTGCTCGCCGGCAGCATCCGTTCCATGGGTTCATCCCCCGTGTGGACCAGGGTCGCCGTACCCGCGGTCTCGGCGGCGGCCAGCGCGGCTTCCACACCCAGGACCCCTCCACCCAGGACGACGACGTGTCCGCCGGCACCGACCACCGTGCGCACCGCCTCGGCGTCGTCCAGATCACGCAACGTGACCACACCGGAGGGCAGTGCGGCCCCGTCCGGTGAAGGGTCCAGGCCTCGCATGTTCGGTCGGACGGGTCGTGCCCCGGTGACCAGGACCAGGCGGTCCCAGCTCACATCGTGGTCGACGCCGCCGTGAGCATCGGTGCCGGGAGCATCGGCGTCGGGAGGATCGGTGTCGGGAGCATCGGCGTCGTGGCGCACCTTGACCAGCCGCCGCGTGCGGTCGATCCCGACCACCTCGGTTCCCAGGTGGACGGTGACACCCGCCTCCCGCCAGGTCTGCACATCCGCAACCGTCAGTGCCTCTCGGGTGACGCGTCCGACGGCGTACTCACCCACCAGTACACGGTTGTAGGCGGGATGCGGTTCGGCGCCCAGGACCGTGAGGTGCAGCAAACCCTTCCGGACCAACGGCAGCAGGTCGTCGACCAGCCGCGCCGCCACGGGACCGCACCCCACCACGACCAGGTGTTCACCGAGGTCGAAGGCCACCCTGGCCCGCGCACGCCGAGCTCGAAACACCATGGATTCCCGGTCAGGAATCTCCCCGCCACCGGTGCCTGTCGGGTGTCCCGTGTCCGTGTCCCCGTGCTCGGCTGCGGCGGAACGACGTTCATGCTTCATGAGATGACCTCCTCGGGCACCAACGTGAGGCGGGCGGTGGGGCGGGCTGCGGGGCGGGCGGTGGGGTGGTCGGTTCGTCGGGCGGTGTGCTGGTCGGAGCGAGGCACGCCCCGGGCCACCCGGACCCGTACCGCCTTGAACTCGGGCATGCCCGACACCGGATCCGTGATCGCACTGACCAGGCGGTTCACGGTCTGTTCCGCCGCAAAATGGAAGGGCAGGAACACGGTGTGTGGGGCGACGTCGGCATCCACGGCGACGACGGCCTCGGCCTCCCCGACGGCGGAGGCCAAGAGGAGACGGTCCCCGTCCTGGACGCCGAGGTACGCAGCCACGGTGGGGTGCAGTTGTGCCCTGGCCTGAGGTGCGGCTGCGCGGAGGGACGGTATCCGCCGAGTCTGGGTGCCCGACTGGTAGTGCTCGAGCAAACGTCCCGTGGTCAGCATGAGTTCAGCGGTGGGTCCCGTGGACCCAGCTGGGGGCAGCGGTTCCGGTACCGCTTCACGGTCGTGGCCCCGGCCCACGGCAGCCCGCTGACCGGGGGTGCGCGGCTGAACACCCGTCATGTGTGCCAGGCCGTCCGTGTGGCCGAAGTTTTCTAGGAACATGCGCGGTGTGCCCTCTGCTACCTGAGCCGTGACGGGCCATTGCCGCGCATTCGATGCATCGGGACCTTCCAGACCATCGAGTACCGCATGGCTGAGTCCCGAGTAATCTGCGGCGCCTCCCGCGGAGGCTCGAGTCAGTTCGTCGAACACCTCGGTCGCCTCCGTGGAGAACGAACCGGGCGCACCCAACCGACGGGCCAGTTCGGAGAGGATCCACAACTCGTCGCGCACCTGCCCCGGAGGCTCCTGGAGTTTCCGCCGCCGCAGCACCCGCCCCTCCAGGTTGGTCACGGTGCCCTCTTCCTCGGCCCATTGCGGCACCGGCAACACCAGGTCTGCGTGCAGGGCTGTCTCGGACATGAAGAAGTCGGAGACGACCAGGAACTCCAGACGTTCCAGGCCCCGCGTGACCTCCAGTGTGTCCGGTGCGGAAACCACCACGTTGGACCCGTTGACCCACAGGGCCTTCACTCCGTGAGGGGTACCCAGGGTTGTGAGCAGTTCCGCCGCGGGCAGCCCCGGGCCGGGAATGATCTCCGGGTCCACTCCCCAGACCCCGGCCACGTGCGCACGGGCAGCGGGGTCCGTGATCCTGCGGTAACCGGGCAGCTGGTCGGCCTTCTGACCGTGTTCCCGTGCACCTTGGCCGTTGCCCTGCCCGGTCAGTGTGCCCCACCCGGAACCGGGACGTCCGGGTAGGCCCAGGAACAGAGCCAGGTTGATCGCAGCAATCACGGTGTCCACACCGTCGACGTGTTGTTCGGCGCCGCGCCCGGTGAGGACGTAGGTTCCCTCACGTTCACGGGTGAGCAGGCGGGCAGCACGGACGACGTCGGAGGCCGCAACTCCTGTGACGGCTTCCACCCGTTCGGGCCACCAGTTCGCCACGGCCGCGCGGGCGGCGGAAGATCCGGTGGTCCGTTCGGTCAGGTAGGGCTCATCGGCACGGCCCTCGCGGAGGATCACGTGGGTGATGCCCAGCAGCAACGTCAGGTCGGTGCCCGGGCGGGGTGCCAGGTGCAGCCCAGCACCGTCCTCCGTCAGGGCGGCCGTGGCGGAGCGCCGCGGGTCGATGACCAACAATCCGCCCGCCGCCCGGGCCGTACCCAGGTGCTGGACGAACGGTGGCATGGTCTGCGCCGGGTTGGAGCCGACCAGCAGCACGGTGTGTGCCGCATCCAGGTCCTGGACGGGAAACGGCATCCCCCGGTCCAGGCCCAACACACTGTTGGCCGCGGCCGCAGCCGAGGACATGCAGAACCGCCCGTTGTAGTCGATCCGCGAAGTCCGCAATGCAATGCGGGCGAACTTGCCCAACTGGTAGGCGCGTTCGGTGGTCAGGGAGGCTCCCCCGAAAATGCCCACGGCGTCACGCCCGTGGCGTTCCTGAACGCCCCTGAACTGCGCCACGATCAGGTCCAGCGCTTCGGGCCAGGAGATCCGTTCGAAGCGCGCCTCGCCGTGTTCATCGGTGCCCACCCGACGCAGCGGGTGAGTCAGGCGGTCACCGGAATCCAACAGTTCGGCGGCGGTCCAGCCCTTGCGGCACAACCCTCCCCGATTGGTGGGGAAATCCCGCGGGGTGAGTTCGACGCCGTCGACCGCGTTCTTCAGCGTGATCGCGCACTGCAACGCGCAGTACGGACAATGGGTCTGAACGCGCCGGTGGTGTGCCGTACCACCGGCAGCTTTGGTGTTCGTCGTGGAGCGCGCCGTCGAGGGTGTGGAATCCATCGTCGTCGTACCTCAGATGTGTTCGGCGGCCATGGCGGTCCCGGGACGCAGGTAGCAGGCCCAGGTGATCGCGAGAGCCAGAATGTAGAACCCGACGAAACCGTAGAAGGCGATGACGTACTGGCCGGTGGCCGCTTTGGACGCGGAGAGCACCTGGGGAATGGCGAATCCGCCGTAGGCACCCACCGCGGAGATCAGGCCCAGTGCCGCCGAGGCACGACGCGCGGAGGAGACCCTGCGGCCTTCATTGGTCTGTTCGACATTCACGTCGTCCCGGTCCGTCCCGGGCCCACGCAGGAGTGCCCGGATTCGGTAGATCGAGGGGATCATGCGGTATGTAGCGCCGTTTCCGATCCCCGAGCAGATGAACAGGGCCAGGAACAGGACCAGGAAGAGCCAGAAGTTGCGCAACGGGAGGGTCAACACCACTGCCAGGGCAAAGAACGCCATACCTGTGAAGGACCACGCCGTCATGCGGGCCCCGCCGAAACGATCGGCCAGTTTCCCGCCGTAGGGCCGGGCCAAGGAACCGATGATGGGGCCCATGAATGCCAGGGAGAGGGCCGCAGCACCGACGGAGAACGTGGCGAACTCGGGGAACGTGTCCGCGATCAGTTTGGGGAACACTCCGGAGAATCCGATGAACGACCCGAACGTCCCGACGTAGAGCAGGGACACGATCCAGAAGTGCGGTTCCTTGACCGCCGCGAGTGAACCGGCCACGTCACCTTTGGCGTCGGAGATGTTGTGCATGCAGGTCTTGGCGCCCCAGGCGGCCAGGAGGATCAGCGGCACCCAGAACCATCCCGCCAGGGGGAGGTTCAGCGCACCCGCACCGCCGAGGGTGATGACCAGCGGCACCACCAGTTGGGCAATGCCTGCGCCCAGATTGCCGCCGGCGGCGTTGAGTCCCAGTGCGTAGCCCTTTTCCCGAGCCGGGTAGAAGTAGGTGATGTTGGCCATGGACGAGGCGAAGTTTCCGCCGCCGAAGCCCGCGGTGGCAGCGATCAGCAGCATGACCCAGAACGGCGTGGACGGGACGGTCACGGCAAGGGCCAGGCCGATCGACGGGATCAGCAACAGCAACGCGGAGACCACGGTCCAGTTGCGGCCTCCGAACCGGCCGACCATGAACGTGTACGGAACCCGCAACGTCGCTCCGATCAGCGACGGCATGGAGATCAACCAGAACAACTGGGAGTCGGTGAAGGCGTACCCGGCACGCGGCAGGAACACCACCACGACGGCCCACAGCTGCCACACGGCGAATCCGAGGAATTCGGCGAAGATCGACCACTTGAGGTTGGTTCGCGCGATGGCCTGCCCCTGGGTCTCCCATTGGTGCTGGTCCTCGGGGTCGTAGCCGTCCAGCCACCGGCCGGGGCGCTCACGCAGGGCAAGCTTGGGAAGGGGCTGGGTGGAGCCGCTCTGCCTGGTCTCCGAGACGCGGGGTTCGGTGCTCAACAGGACCTCCAGGTGTCGTGGTCGACGCCCGGCCATCCGGGTGTCATTGCACTTGAACCTAGGAATCCCGTGTTGCGGACACGGTTGCTCAACCGTCACGTGAGCGTGACGTCTTCCTCACCGGCCGCGCAGGGCCGTGTGAGGACCGGTCACCGGGATGAACTCTCAGCCCCTCTGGGCGAGAGCCGTCACGCCCTCCTGCCAGCGCTCGATCACCACGTTCACCAGTTCAGGCGGGACCTGTGTGCCGTCCACCAGCAACGGTTCGGTCACCCGCCCGCCCGCCCGGGCGTGAGGGGAGGCTGCGCCGTCCACGGGAGATGCACCGGCGTCGGTGGCGTCCCGGTGGAACATGCCCGGTGCCATGTGGAAGGACACCGTTGTGACGTGATGGGCGCCGTCGCGCCACGCTTCGGCCACGGCCCGGCGTGCCGCCGGTTCGACGGCCGAGACGAATCCGGTGCGCACGGACCGGCCCGTGAGTTCGGCGAGGTCTTCGGCCTGGCGGCGGACGTCTGCCACCGCTCGATCGTCGGAGGACCCGGCCGCGATCAGGACCAGGTCCGGGGCGGGCGCGTCGTCGTCGTGCGCCGCCTCCGCTTCCTGGATCCGTCGCGCCATGACTTCCGACAGGCCGCGGTGCGGGCCGAGTGCCGCGGTGACCACGTGATGCCCGCGGCCGGCCACGGCATCGGCCAGGTCCTTGTGCACGTGGTACCCGGCCGCCAACAGCAGGGGGACGACGACGACGGGGCGGTCGGCGAACTCCTCGCAACGCGCCACGACATCCGGTTCCTGAACATCGACCCACGTCAGAACCACGTCCGTGGTGGGCAATGCGTGCGAGACCGCGGCGGCGATCTCCTCGGTGGCCACCTGCGCGGAACGAGCACGGGAACCGTGCGCGCACAGCAGCAGGACGGGATCCGGGTCCTGCAGGGGCGTTTCACCAGAACGCCCCGGTCCAGGGGCCTGGTTCACGCGCTCAGCTCGACCAGCACGCGGTCGTTCTCCACGGTGACCTTGTGCACCGGGAGGGTGAACTCGGCGCCGGAGACGCACGCCCCGCTGCGGAGGTCATAGATCTCCTTGTACAGCGGGGAGGCAAGGGTCGGAACGCCGTCGACGGTCTCCCCCACGATGCCGCGGGCCATGACCAACGCGCCCGAATGCGGGTCGGTGTGGTCGCAGGCGTACACGGTGTCGTCCTGCATCCGGAAGACCGCCACCTGGCGCTCACCGATCAGTGCCACTTCCCCCCAGTCACGTTCCAAGTCGGTCACGGCGCAGATGTCCACGGGGCCCTGGACGATGGCGGTCTCGGTGCTCATGAAGGTCCTCTCGGTACGGCTTCGCTGCAATTCGGGCACAGCACCCCGATCTGATCAGGGAGCTGTCCGTCCAAGCATCCTGCGGCAACAGTATGACCGGCAGGCGACGAAAGTGGTTCCATGTCACCAGAGCTCACGTGGTCCGCCCAAGCCGTTGCAGGGTTTTCCACGTGTGAGCGCATCGACGACGAGCGGTCCGGGTCACCAGTCCCGCCGCACCGCGTCGGCCGACAGTGACAGCCAGGACCAGCAGGAAGCGACTCCACCATGCCGCACACGCCAGCCCCCGGAACCGGACGCAAGATCTTGGTGATCGGTGGTGGCCCAGCCGCCCACCGGTTCACCCAGAAGATGCTGCAGAAGGGCCTGGGCGAGGACACCATCACGGTGCTCACGGAGGAACCGTGGGCTCCGTACGACCGTGTGGCCCTGGAGACGCTGTTCAACGACCCCGAACGCGACCTGTCCCTGGGGGATTCCGGCTTCTGGGATCATCCGCAGCTGGATCTGCGCACCAAGACCCGCGCCTCCGACCTGGACGTCAAGAACCAGGTGGTCCACACCCGTGGCGGTGAGGACTTCCCGTACGACGAACTCGTGTTGGCCACCGGGTCGAACGCCGCCACGTTGAACATCCCGGGTGCTCACCGCGTGCACTTGTTCCGCACGATCGAGGACGTCCAGGGCATGGTCAAGGAGGTCGCCGACCTGCGCGAAAAGCTCGGACGCGCCCCGCGCGGCGTCGTCGTCGGCGGTGGCCTGTTGGGGCTCGAAGCGGCCGCGGGCCTCAAGGACCTGGGCGCGGAGGCGACCATCCTGGACGTGGCCGAGTTCCTGCTGTGCACCCAGATGGACCGCGACGGCGGCCTGGCCGTGAACTCGCTGATGCGCGAACACGGGCTGGACGTGCGCTGCGAGCGCTTCATCGCCGGGGTGGAGCTGGACGAGGAAGAAAACGTCGTGGGCGTGACAGTCAAGGACGGCCCGGGTGAGGACGCCGCCGTCGAACACATCGACGCCGACATGGTGGTCCTGGGCATCGGCATCCGGGCCCGTTCGGGGCTGGCCCGGCGCGCCGGGTTCCACCTGGGCGCGCGCGGCGGCGTGGTGGTCGACGAGTCCTGCAAGACCTCCGTGGCGCACGTGTGGGCCATCGGCGAAGTCGCGGACATCCTGGGCCAGACCTGGGGCCTCGTGGGCCCCGCCAACATCATGGCGGAGGTGGTGGCCGATCGGCTCTTCGGCGGGGACTCCACGGTCACGGGCTTTGACACCTCCACGCGCTTGAAGTTCTCGGGGGTGGACGTGGCCTCCTTCGGTGACGTGTACGCCAAGACTCCGGGCAGCATCGAAGTCAATTACACGGACCCCGTGGCCGGTGTCTACCAGAAGATCGTGGTGGGCAAGGACCAGGAGACGCTGTTGGGCGGCGTGTTCGTGGGCAACGCGGACCCCTACGACGCCCTGCGACCCTTGCAGGGCCGCTCCCTGCCGGCCGAACCGGCCCGCTACCTCTCCGCCGCCGGTGGTGACGCCCCCGAAACTGAACTGCCGGACGACGCGATCCTGTGTTCGTGCAACAACGTCTCCTTCGGCACCGTGCGCGAAGCCGTCAAGGACGGCAACCAGTCGGTCCCCGCGCTCAAGAAGTGCACCAGCGCCGGCACGCAGTGCGGTTCGTGCGTGCCCATGCTTCAGAAGACCATGGAGAAGACCATGCTCTCCCTGGGGCTGACGGTCTCCAAGGCCCTGTGCGAGCACTTCGACCTCTCCCGTCAGGAGCTCTACGCCACGGTGCGCGCCAGTGGGATCCGCACGTTCCCGGAAGCCCTGGAGCGTTTCGGCAAGGGCCGCGACGGCTGCCTGATCTGCAAGCCGGTCATGGCCTCGATCCTCTCCTCCCAGCCCAAGGCCTACGTGTTGGACGAGGGCCGCGGTGCACTGCAGGACACCAACGACCGCAACCTGGGCAACATGCAGAAGGACGGCACCTACTCGGTGGTCCCGCGCATCCCGGGTGGCGAGATCACCCCGGAGAAGCTGGCCGTGATCGCCTCCGTGGCCAAGGACTACGGGCTCTACACCAAGGTCACCGGCGCCCAGCGCATCGGCCTCTACGGTGCCCGCCTGGAGGAACTCCCGGAGATCTGGAAGCGGTTCGTGGACGCCGGGTTCGAATCCGGCCAGGCCTACGGCAAGGCCCTGCGCAACGTGAAGTCCTGCATCGGCTCCACGTGGTGCCGCTTCGGCGTGCAGGACTCCGTGGGCATGGGCATCCGGTTGGAGAACCGGTACCGAGGGCTGCGTTCGCCGCACAAGTTCAAGATCGGCTCCTCCGGCTGCGCCCGCGATTGCGCCGAGGCTCAGGGCAAGGACATCGGCGTGATGGCCACACCCGAGGGCTGGACGCTGTACCTGGGCGGCAACGGCGGCGCCAACCCGGCGCACGCACGCGTGATCGCCCAGGACATCGACGAACTCACCCTGGTCAAGTACATCGACCGGTACCTCATGTACTACATCCGCACCGCTGACAAGCTGCAGCGCACCGCCCGCTGGCTCGAGGACCTGGACGAGGAGTACGGCGACGCCATGGCACACCTCAAGTCCGTGCTGATCGACGACTCCCTGGGCATCTGCGCGGACCTGGAGGCGGACATGGAGCGTCAGATCGAGGGCTACCAGGACGAGTGGGCCGCGACCCTGGCCTCCCCGGAGCGGCTGCGCCGCTTCCGGTCCTTCGTCAACGAACCCGAGACCTCCGACGACGCCTCCCGGCAGTACGTGCTGGAACGCGACCAGATCCGGCCCGCGACCCAGGACGAGATCCGGGCCGCCGAGGACGGGTCCGGCCCGGTCCTGATCTCCGGGGCACGGATCCCCGTGGGTGCGGATTCCTGACCGACGCCGCCTAGGGTTGGATCATGTTCTTGGACACAGATCTCACCCAGGTGAACGTCCTCCTCCTCGGAGCCGGGAAGGATTCCCGCAGCGCACGTCGCCTTCGCGCCGCAGGAGCCACCGTGCACGCCGTCGAGACCGCACCTCCGGGTGAGGAGGACGTTCAGCCCGATCCCGTACCGGGCAATCGGTGGCGTCCCGGGCTGGTCCTGGTCGTGGGCGACTGCGCCCGGTGGGACCGGACCGTGACGGCACTCCGGGCCGAGCACGGATCCCTACCCGTGGCCGAGGTCCCCGCCGAACGCGCCGGAGTCAGCCTGGTGGGCGGTGGCCCGGGTGCTGCCGACCTGGTGACCGCCCGCGGGCTGGCCGCCGTGGGGGACGCCGACGTCGTTCTCCTGGACCGTCTGGCGCCCCAGGACGTCGTCGAACGCCAGGCCCCGCACGCCGAGGTGGTCCGCGTGGGCAAGTGGCCCGGCCACCACCCTGTGCCGCAGGAGCAGATCCAGTCGATCCTGTTGAACTCCGCGCAGGAGGGTCGACACGTGGTGCGGCTCAAGGGCGGCGACCCGTACGTCTTCGGACGAGGTGGGGAGGAGGCCGCGGACTGCGAATCCTGGGGTGTGCCGGTGGACGTGGTCCCCGGGATCACCTCTGCGATCTCCGTGCCCGGAGCGGCCGGGATCCCCGTCACGTTCCGCGACGTCTCCCGGACCTTCACCGTGGCCTCCGGGCACGTGCCGTTCTCCGAGGCGGAACTGGACGGGTTCTGCGACCTGCTGGGGACGGGTGCCACGCTGGTGGTGCTCATGGGGGTGGCAACCCTCCCCCAGCTGGTGGCGGGGCTGACCCGGCACGGCGCAGCCGTCGACACCCCGATCGCCCTGGTCGAAAAGGGCTTCAGCGCGGAACAGAAGACCTACACGTCCGTCCTGGGCTCCGCGGTCACCGATCTGGCCGCGGCCGGCTCCCCCGCGGTGACCGTGATCGGTCCCGTGGCGGCCCTTGCCTCGGAGGACCGGGAACGAATTCTCGGTGAACTGACCCCACACCGCGCCGTGGCCCACCGCGGGCCCGCCCCCGCACCGGAGGACCCCATGACCTCGAACACCGCGAACGACCACGGGACAGATGCCAGGACAGACGACGAGACCGGCAACGGTGCCGACGGCGCCCAGTCCCACCCCCAGGGTCCGCTGTCCGGTCGAACGGTCGCGGTGACCGCCCACCGCCGCGCCGACGACCAGATCGGTGCCCTGGAGCGCAAGGGTGCCACGGTCATCGCGGCCCCGTCGCTCAAGCTGGTCCCGGTGGAGCAGGACGCCGCCGTCGTGTCCGAGACCCGCGACCTGCTGGCCGCCCACCCGGACCTGATCGTGGTGACCACGGGCTACGGATTCAAGCGCTGGTGGGAGGTGGTCGAAGCCTCCGGGCAAGCGGACGGGGTCCACGCCATGCTGGCCACCGCGGACATCTGGGTCCGAGGCCCCAAGGGCCGGGCTGCGGTCCGCAACCTGGGTCTGCACGACGTCGGCATCTCCCCCGACGAAACCATCGGGCCGCTGGTGGACGAGATCCTGGAGTCCTACGACCACGACCTCACGGGCGCCGTGATCGGCTGGCAGGAGAACGGCTACCACGACCGCGAGCAGCGCCAACGCCTGATGGACGCGGGGGCCACCGTGCACACCGTGGTCCCGCACCGCTGGGCCGACGCCGACGACGCCGGTGTGCTGCCGGGCCTGATCCGCCAGATCTGCGCCCGGGAGATCGACGCCGTGACGTTCACCTCCGCCGCCGGAGCTGAGTCCCTGCTGTCCACCGCCTCCGAGCTCGGCGTGGAACGGGAGTTCGTGGCGGCCTTCTCCCCCGCGGACACCGAGCCGGGCAGCCAAGGCGAGGCACCACGAACCGTCGTGGCGGCCACCGTCGGCCCGGTGACCGCGGCACCGTTGCAGAGGGCCGGTGTTCCCGCGTTGGTTCCCGAACGTTTCCGAATGGGCGCCATGATCAATCAACTCGCCGAGACCCTGGGCGGACGGTGACCGTTAGGGTGGGGAGGAACCCACCCCCGCAGAAAGGCCCCGCCGTGCCCGAGATCTCCGAACGCCACAGCCTCCCCGCGACCTCCGAACCCGTCGGCGCCGAACTGGCGGCCCGGATCGATCACACCCTGCTCAAGCCGGAGGCCTCCCGGGAACAGGTCGAGACCCTGTGCGCCGAAGCCCTCGAGCACGGTTTCGCCTCCGTGTGCGTCAACGGCGTGTGGACGGCGTTGGTGGCCCGGAAGCTCAGCGGATCGGACGTCCTGACCTGCACCGTCGTCGGTTTCCCGTTGGGCGCCTCGACGTCTCAGGCCAAGGCCGCCGAGGCCGAGCAGGCCGTGGCCGACGGAGCGGGTGAGATCGACATGGTGATCGACATCGCCGCAGCCCGTGCCGGGGACCGCGAGGCCCTTGAAGCCGACGTCCGCGCGGTGGCCGAGGTGGTGCACCGCGGCGGCGCCCAGCTGAAGACCATCATCGAAACCTGCCTCCTGACCGACGAGCAGAAGGTCCTGGCCTGTGAAGCGGCCGTCGCGGCCGGAACGGATTACGTCAAGACCTCCACCGGGTTCTCCACGGGCGGGGCCACCCCTGAGGACGTCGCCCTCATGCGGCGCACCGTCGGCGAAGACATCGGAGTGAAGGCCTCGGGCGGTGTGCGCACGCGCGAGGCGGCCATCGCCATGTTGCAGGCGGGAGCGTCCCGCATCGGCGCCTCGGCCGGGGAGGCCCTGCTTTGACAGCCCACCGACGGCGACGCCGGCTCGGGCCTGTACTGAGTACACGAACCGACGAGGCCGGATCGTCGAGAGCCGGAGGTGACCCGGGCCCAGACCGGGATTAACCGGGGGTGTGGCGCGGCCGGTTCCGCGCAACGATGGCCGTCGGAACTGACACATCGTCGCCATCAACCACTACACTGGGGCACGACGAACTCATCGCCGGACCCGGCCCATTCCATGTGAGTGGGTACGCCACCCTCGGATCCGGCCGACGCACCACGAGGAAGAGGCTCGAATGGCTACCGACAGTCAGGGACGCACAATCCGCCGCTACTCCGGCGAGGGCCAGTTCTTCGCCAATTTCATCCTGTGGCTTTTGCCCGTCGCGGCCATGCTCGCCAGCTTCTGGTTGTTCACCATCCCGGAGAACTGGTGGTTCGGAGCGGGCATCCTGGCCTACGGCGCCGCCCTGCTGATCCCCACGTTGATCTTCCGCAGCAAGACCGCCGCGCGCTCTGCGGGTGGTCGCAACCTGATGATCGACATTCCGGCCTCTACCGAGTCCGCACCGCAGCAGGAACTGCGCAACTGACCTGTTCTGTTCTGCAGACTCCCGCGCCCGCAGAACATGCGAAAGGCCCCGCACCGATCACGGTGCGGGGCCTTTGCATTGCCATCCTCAGCTCGGATGGTTGAAGACGATGACCGCGGGCTGAACTGCTCCCCCCTGGAGCGGCCCGCGGTCCGTGCGACCCGTCTGACTCCCGTGCACGCGATCACCGAAACCCCAAAACTCTTCGGTGACGTGGATCCGATTCCAGGAGGAGTGGTCGCCTTCTCCCTGTTCCGGGAACGAAGATAGAGGTAATTCGATGAAAATGCACGTCCAGAAGGGTCACTTTGACGCGGTGTCCCCAAAAGTATCGCCAGTGTGGCCCACAAGACGTTGCAGATGGCTTGACAATTCCTCCGCCTCACGTGCCCTACTCCTGCGGGGAATCGGGTGCTGGGGTATCAGACGCGTGGAGTCAGGCCTGTGGGATCAGACCTGTGGCGCGGTCTTGACATCGGTCTCCGAGGCCGGCTGCGGGGCAGCGATGACCGCGGTGATCACCTCGTCCGCCCAGGCAAGGATCGCCCCGTCCACCAGGTCCTTGCCACCCACGCGGGCGGTCTTGGGCTTGGGGACCAGCGCCATGTGCTGATCCGTGTTGGGGACAGTCACGTACTTGGAGCCGGGATACATCCGCTGGAGTCGCATCTGACGGGACTCGGGCAGGTCCACCGGCCCGAACCTGATGTTCGGGCCTTGAGCCGCGACGTCCACCAACCCCGCCGCGCGGGCCTTGATCCGCAACCTGGCCACGTCCAGCAGCAACTGCGCAGGCTCGGGCAGCGTGCCGTAGCGGTCCTGGAGTTCGTCGGCCACCTCTTGGACGCCCGCCTCGTCCGTGGCGTTGGCCAGCGTCCGGTAGGCGTCCAGGCGCAGACGCTCTCCCGGCACGTAGTCATGCGGCAGGTGGGCGTTGACGGGCAGTTCGATCTTCATCTCGGCGGGTGATTCGTCCGCGTCCCCGCGGAACTCGGCAACGGCCTCCCCGACCAGGCGCAGGTACATGTCGAAGCCGACTCCGGCGATGTGCCCGGACTGTTCCCCGCCCAGGAGGTTGCCGGCGCCGCGGATCTCCAAGTCCTTCTGCGCCAGTTGGAGGCCGGCCCCGAGTTCGTTGTGAGCCGCCACTGCCTTGAGGCGTTCCAGGGCGGTCTCCGTGAGCGGCTTTTCGACGTCGTAGAGGAAGTACGCGTAGGCACGCTCCCGGCCGCGCCCCACGCGGCCGCGCAACTGGTGCAGCTGGGACAGCCCGTACTTGTCGGCACCGTCCACGATCAGCGTGTTCGCGTTGGCGATGTCCAGGCCGGTCTCCACGATCGTGGTGGAGACCAGGACGTCGAAGCGCTTCTCGTAGAAGTCCACGATGATCTGTTCGAGTTCGTTCTCGCTCATCTGTCCGTGCGCCACGGCGATCCGCGCCTCGGGGACCAGTTCGCGTAGTTCGGCGGCCCGACGCTGGATGGAGGACACCCGGTTGTGGACGAAGAACACCTGGCCCTCGCGCATCAGCTCACGGCGCACGGCCGCCGTGACCTGCTTGTTCGTGTACGCGCCCACGTAGGTCAGCACGGGGTGGCGTTCCTCGGGCGGGGTGGCCAGCGTGGAGGTTTCGCGGATTCCCGTGAGGGACATCTCCAGGGTGCGCGGAATCGGGGTCGCGGACATGGCCAACACGTCCACGTTGGTGCGCATGGCCTTGAGCTTTTCCTTGTGTTCGACGCCGAAGCGCTGTTCCTCGTCGATGATCACCAGACCGAGGTCCTTGAAGGTGACCTCTGAGCCGAGCAGACGGTGGGTGCCGATGACGACGTCGACGGTGCCATCCGCCAGACCCTTGAGGACCTCGCGGGACTCCTTGGGGGTCTGGAAGCGTGACAGGGAGGCCACCCGCACCGGGAAGCCCGAATAGCGTTCGCTGAAGGTTTCCGTGTGCTGCTGCCCCAGCAGCGTGGTGGGCACCAGGACGGCCACCTGTTTGCCGTCCTGGACGGCCTTGAAAGCGGCGCGTACCGCCACCTCGGTCTTGCCGTACCCGACGTCGCCGGAGATCAGGCGGTCCATGGGGACCTCCCGCTGCATGTCGGCCTTGACCTCGTCGATGGTCGTCAGCTGGTCCGGGGTCTCGATGTACGGGAAGGCGTCCTCGAGTTCCCGCTGCCACGGCGTGTCCTGGCCGAAGGCGTGACCGCGGGTGGCCATGCGGGCCGAATAGAGCCGGATCAGCTCCCCCGCGATGTCCTTGACGGCCCGCTTGGCCGCCTTCTTCTTCTGGTTCCAGTCCGCGCCACCCATCTTGGACAGCGCCGGGGTCTCTCCGCCGACGTAGGCGGAGATCTGGTCCAGCTGGTCCGTGGGCACGAACAGGCGGTCCTTGGGTCCGTTGCGCTTGGAGGCCGCGTATTCGAGCACCAGGTATTCGCGCATGGGGCGCGGCTGACCTGCCTTGGGCACGGCCCCGGCGATGGGCCGCGCGATGAGTTCCACGAACTGTCCGATGCCGTGTTGTTCGTGCACCACGTAGTCACCGGCCTTGAGTGCCAGGGGATCCACGGCGTTACGGCGACGACGCTGCGGGAGCTGTCGGCTGTTCTTGGCGGCGTACGCGGAGGACCGCCCCAGCAGGTCGGACTCGGTGAGGAAGGCGACCTTGAGCTCGTCGAGCACGAACCCCGTGCCCGCCGTCGCGCACGTGAGTTCCACGAGTCCCGCCTGGGGCTCATTCGCAAGCGTGTCGTGCCTGGCCGCGGGTACGTCTGCGTCGTGCATCAGTTCGGCCAGCCGTTGCAACGGACCGGGCCCCTCGGTCACGGCGACCACGCGCCAGCCGTCTCGGACGGATTCGGCCAGGTGCGCGAGCACCGCCTCCACGTCACCACCGAAACGCAGCGGTTCCCGCCCGGCAACCGTCAGGCTGTCGGCCTCGGAGTCCAACATGCGAATCACGGCGGCGCTGGTGTCCGCGTCGACCTCGGCGATGGTCGAGTCCACGGGCAACGCGGTGGTGGCCCACCAGCCCAGCCCCAGGTCCAGGGCCGTTTCCCGGGCCTGTTCGAGGGTCTGGAAGGACCCGCTGTCCAGGGTGCGGCCCTGCTCGCCGACGGTGTTCACGTCCAGGGGTGCGACGTCGGTGTCCGCGGCCGATTCCCAGGCGGCGGCCAAGAACTCCTCGTTGGTGGCGACCAGGTCGGCGGCGCGCGTCCGCACCTTCTCCGGCTCCATGACCACGACCAGCGAGCCCGCCGGCAGCAGGGAGAGCACGGGCACCATGCGTTCGGCAAGCAGCGGAGCCAGGGACTCCATGCCCTCCGTGTAGATCCCACCGGCGACCTTTTCGAGCAGTGCCTCGGCGCCGGGAAGCTGGTTCTTGAGGTGCGCTGCACGCGACTGCACCGCGGGCGTGATGAGCAGTTCACGGCACGGGGGTGCCACGATGCGTTCGGGGTGCTCGGTGCCGCGCAGGGTGCGCTGGTCGGCGACGGCGAACCAGCGCAGTTCATCGATCTCGTCCCCGAAGAACTCCACGCGCACCGGGTGGTCGGCCGTCGGGGGGAAGACGTCGACGATGCCGCCGCGCACCGCGAACTCGCCGCGTTTGGTGACCATGTCCACGCGCGCGTACGCGGCCGCGACCAGGGCTGCCACGACGTCGTCGAAGGACTGTTCGGCACCGCGCTCCAATACCACGGGCTGGAGGTCCCCCAGGCCTTCGACCACGGGCTGCAGCAGCGAACGGACCGGCGCGACCACGACGTCCAGTGGGTCCCCGTCCGGTCGGCGCAGACGCCGCATGACCTCCAGGCGGCGGCCCACGGTGTCCGAGCGCGGGGACAGACGTTCGTGCGGAAGGGTCTCCCAGGAAGGGAAGTCCGCGATCCTGGCGCCGGGGGCCCATGCCGGAAGCTGGGCGACCACGTCCTCGGCCTCCCGACCCGTGGCCGTGACGACCAGCAGGACGGGGGCGGGTTGCCCGGCGTCGTCGCCGGAGCCGCTAACGTCACGACCACTGGTCGCAGAGCGCATCCCGTCCAGCACCTGGGCCAGCAGCGCGGGCCGCAACCCGTCGGTCACGCTGATGACCGTCTCGGCGGAGCGCTCGGACGGCTTCAGCGCAGCCTGGTTCCGAACGTTGGCGATCGAGCGTTCGGTGGTCAGCACTGATGCCAGGCCGGTCAAGGACATGGTGAAAGGACTCCTGGGCGCAGAGGTGTTGGATCAGAAGACGCGAAAGCGCCCGTCCAGGTTACTCGGTGGGGCAGACACGGATCAGCAAACTGCAGAGACTGCCCCTGGCACTGCGTCACACCGTGGCAACCAATGGCTCTGTCCTCTTTTGTGCGGTTCACTCGCGGTCCAGGTGTATGCGCCTCCGCACCGCGCGCCGAGCGATTGCCTGAATCTGGCCGGTTGCATGAACGCCGGCCACGATCGACGAACTCATCTCCGCCCACGGCTCAATGCATCTGCATGTAGATTTACTCCGCAGTCCGCTCCCATGAGGCCCAGGCCACACGTGTCCGGATAGGGTTGTGTTCTACGCGATGACCAGAGATGTGGGGACATCACCGGAATGTCGCGGCGGCCACGGTTGATGCAGCGTTCAGTCATCGCATCAGGGGGACACAAGAGCCAAAAGGGGGAACTGATTCATGCGACGGCGTTTGGCCTCATTCACGGGAAATGGGTACGACAAGGGACGAAACCTACCCATCCAGGCACTCTGGGTGGCGGTGGGCAGCCCTGCGACTCGCTCAATTCTGTGTCCGTCCAAAATTCGCGTGAAAGTCCTCAGGGCTTTTGGGGCCAACATCGGTGAAAATGTTCTGATCCGCCACCGGGTACACATCCAATGGCCTTGGAAATTGACTGTCGGCTCCAATTCCTGGATTGGCGTCGAATCACAACTCATCAACCTCGAGGACATCATCATCGGCGAGGACGTCTGCCTGTCCCAGCAGTCCATGCTGTGCACAGGTAGCCACCGTGCCGATGTGGAGTCCTTCGACTTCGACAACGCACCCGTCACCATCCGCGACGGTGCCTGGATTGCAACGCGGGCCACTGTCCTACGCGGGGTCACCGTGGGAGAGAATGCCGTGATCGGCGCGACTGCACTGGTCACGCAGGATGTAGCACCCGACTCGCGAGTCCTCGCACCCCGGGCCGAAGTGGCACCGCCGTCCTCCACCCGTGGAGTTCGGCCGTGAGGATTGTCCACGTGGCCACGCTGATTTCCCCGCACGGTGAGTACGGCGGCCCGGTTCGCGTGGCCTGCCGACAGGTCGAAGAACTCCGACACCGGGGACATCAAGCAATACTCACCGGCTCGCACAAGGGATTTCAGTCTGCCACCGCGCCACAGGAGTTCGACGGGGTGCCGGTCCAATTGTTCCGAGCATATAATCCGTTACCGACCCTCGGTTTCGCCACCACCATTGCCCCCGGGCTCTTCGCATGGTTTCTGCGAAATCGAAAGAATTTCGACGTCGTTCACATCCACTTGGCCCGCGATCTGGTCACGCTACCCATCGCATGGTTGTGCGCGATGTTTCGTATTCCTTACGTCCTACAGACCCACGGCATGATCGTCCCGTCACCTCGGCTCCTGGCCAGAATTCTTGACGCAATTGCAGTCAAACGTGTGCTGCACTCGGCGAAGGCAATTCTGCACTTGCGTCCGGTGGAAGCCGACGAGATCGAAGCCGTTGCGGGGCGCAGCCTGCCAACAGTTCAGGTGCCCAACGGACTCCCGACCCCTCCGTCCGCGCCGGCGCCCCAACCCGAGCACCCGGCCGTGCTGTTTCTGGCCCGCCTTCACCCGCGCAAGCAGCCCATGGCGTTCGTCGAAGCTGCAAGACAACTCCATGCGCATCACCCCGAGGTCGATTTCACGCTCCTGGGGCCTGATGAAGGCGAAGGAGACCGCGTGACCCAGGCAATCGCCACAACTCCTCTGTCCGGAAGGCTGCAATGGAACGGTCCGGTCGAGCCCACAGCCGTCACGGAGGCCATCAGCAAGTGTTCCGTGTTCGTCCTGCCTTCCCGCAATGAACCGTTTCCGATGTCCGTCCTGGAGGCCATGGCCTGCGGACGGCCCGTGGTGATCAACCACGACTGCGGGCTGGCTCCACTGGTTCAGGAATACGGTGCCGGCATCGTCTGTGATCGTTCCGGGCCCGAACTGGCAGAAGCGGTCGACCAGCTGCTCAAGGACGCGGACAGAAGAGACCGGATGGGCAGAGCAGGTCAACGACTGATCCGTGAAGAGCTCTCCATGCGACGCGTCGGGGATGTGCTGGACCAGATCTATTCGAAGGGCGTTGGTGATTCCACGCCCCGGGCTACAGCCAGCGACAAGGGGAAGCCACCAGCATGCGAATCCTGATCATCGGCCTCAACTACGCTCCGGAACCCACCGGGAACGCCCCGTACACCACGGCACTGGCAAGGGGGCTCGTGGAGCGCGGCCACACCGTGACTGTGCTCACCGGATACCCCCACTACCCGGAGTGGAGAATCGCGGAGGGTTACACCGGTAGGCGTCAAACAGAGCTCATCGACGGCGTACGAGTTCACCGGTTTCGACACATGGTGCCCAGCCAAGGGGGCACCGGAGCAGCCCGGCTCCTGATGGAGCTGCACTTCGGTCTGCGCGCAGCTTTCAGCCGGTGGCCTCACAGCGACGTGGTCCTGACTGTGTCACCCGCACTGTTCTCCTCCGGCATCGCGTTGGTCCGAGCCCGTCTCACCGGCCGTTCAGGCAGGGCCATCTGGGTCCAGGACCTGTACAGCAAGGGTGCCGAGGAATTGAACGGTTCCGTGCGGCGCTCCCGCCGGCTCCTCAAGTGGCTGGAAGGGAAGGTGCTCGGACAGGCCCAGTCCGTGGCCGTGATCCATCCGCGCTTTGCGGCGCATGTCATCGAGTCCCTCGGTTTTCCGTCCCAAGGTGTTGTCGTACACCGCAATTGGTCACACCTCCAGACCGTGAGTTCCCCGGTCGACCGCGCAGCCGTCAGAGCCAAGCACGGGTGGGGCGATGGTGACCGCATCATCCTGCACGCAGGGAACATGGGCGCCAAGCAGGACCTGGAGAATGTGGTGGAGGCCGCTCGACGCGCGCAGGTTCAAGGGTCATCCGTGCACTTCGTGCTCCTGGGCTCGGGTTCCCGACGCGCAGCCCTGGAAGAACTCGGTCAGGGAGTGGAGAACCTTCACTTCCTGCCTCCCCAGGACGATCGACGATTCCAGGAAATCCTGCACAGTGCCGACGCTCTCCTGGTGAATGAACAGCCCGGACTGCGGGAAATGGCGGTGCCCAGCAAGCTCACGTCCTATTTCAGAACCGGTCTCCCCGTTCTGGCGGCGGTTGAACCGGACGGAACCACCGCGCAGGAGGTCCTCGAGGCGCGGGCGGGAGTGGTCGTTCCACCGGGTGATCCGTCCCTGCTCCTCCAGGCCGCCCAGGACCTGACTGCGGATGCCGTCAGGTGTCAAGCACTGGGTGCCAACGGCTTGCGCCACGCAGAGGAGAACCTGACCCAGAGTTCAGCCCTGGCCCGCAACGAGGCGTGGTTGAGGCAACTGGCCGTCCGCCCCTCGTCGAGGGCCGAGCGAAGCCGGTCACTCGGAACGAACATGCCACGTACCTCCAAGCCGCAACGAACAGAACCAGAGGCAGCACGAGCAACGAAAGCGGGAGAGATACTGCAATGACAAGTGAACGTCGTAAGGCATTTATCACGGGCATCACGGGCCAAGACGGCTCGTACCTGGCTGAATTGTTGTTGAGCAAGAACTACGAGGTGCATGGTCTGATCCGGCGCTCTTCGAGTTTCAATACGGAACGGATTGATCACCTGTACCAGGATCCGCACGATCCGGATGTCAGGTTGCAACTGCACTACGGTGATCTTTCCGACGGTGTTCGCCTCACCACACTGTTGCGTGACATCGAGCCGGACGAGATCTACAACTTGGGCGCGCAGTCCCACGTGCGGGTGTCCTTCGACGAGCCGGTACACACGGCAGAAACCACTGGCGCCTCCACCATCCGCCTGCTCGAAGCCGTCCGGCAGTCCGGCGTGGGCTGTAAGTTCTATCAGGCCTCGACTTCTGAGCTGTTCGGCGCCACACCACCACCCCAGAACGAAACGACCCCCTTCTACCCGAGGTCCCCGTACGGAGTTGCGAAACTCTATTCGTACTGGATCACAAAGAATTATCGCGAAGCCTACGGACTTTTTGCCGTCAACGGCATCCTTTTCAATCACGAATCACCGCGACGCGGAGAGACTTTCGTGACTCGCAAGATCACCAGGGCGGCTGCAGCCATCAAAGCCGGTGTCCAGGACCATCTCTACATGGGAAATCTGGATGCCGTACGGGACTGGGGCTATGCCCCCGAGTACGTCGAGGGCATGTGGAGGATGCTCCAAGCCGACGAACCGGAAGACTTTGTCCTTGCCACGGGGCAGGAGAGCACCGTGCGGGACTTCCTGATCGTTGCTTTCGAGCATGCGGGTCTGGACTGGGAGAAGCACGTCCGGTTCGACCCCCGCTACCTTCGCCCCACGGAGGTGGACGCACTGATCGGGGACCCGTCCAAAGCCGCCGAGAAACTCGGCTGGCGGACCTCCGTCAACAGCGCCGAGTTGGCGAGGATCATGGTTGATGCTGACATCGAACGGCTGGAGTGCCAAGGGCGCCCCTACATCGACACGCCCCGTCCGAGCACCGCGTGACGTCGACCCCCGCCTGATTGAACTGACTCTTTAAGGAATCTGTCATGTCTGTTGAAACCACTTCCCGAACCGTCCAACCGATACCACGCGACGCCCTGGTCTACGTGGCGGGGCACCGTGGACTGGTTGGTTCCGCCATCTGGCGCCGATTGCAAGCCGCCGGATTCACCAACCTCCTTGGAGTGACCTCGGCGGAGCTTGATCTGCGAGAGCGCGACAGCGTGTCGGACTTCTTCCAACAACACAAACCTCAGGCGGTCGTACTCGCGGCCGCCAAGGTCGGCGGAATCCTGGCCAACGACACCTACCCCGTGGACTTCCTGAGCGACAACCTCAGGATCCAACTCAACGTGATGGATGCGGCCCGTTCCGTCGGGGTGCAACGGTTGCTGTTCTTGGGTTCCTCCTGCATCTACCCCAAGTTCGCGGAGCAACCCATTGTGGAAGATGCCCTCCTCACAGGGCACCTGGAACCGACCAACGACGCCTACGCCATCGCCAAGATCGCGGGAATCCAGCAGGTGCAGGCGGTGCGGAAGCAAGACGGCCTGCCATGGATTTCGGCCATGCCCACCAACCTCTACGGCCCGGGAGACAATTTCTCGCCGCAGGGGTCACACGTGCTGCCGGCCCTGATCCGACGCTTCGAACAGGCCAGAATCGACGGAACTCCCTCAGTGACGAACTGGGGCACCGGAACCCCTCGCAGAGAGTTCCTGCACGTGGACGACATGGCCGATGCCTGCCTCCACCTTCTGGACCACTACGACGGCGGCCAACAGGTCAATGTGGGTACGGGCAAAGACATCACGATCGCGGAACTGTCCGACCTGATTGCCGCGGCTGTGGGCTACACCGGCGAGGTCCAGTGGGACACCACCAAGCCGGACGGCACGCCCCAGAAACTCCTGGACGTCTCGAAGCTCAACGCCGCGGGTTGGCAGCACGCCATCACCTTGGAGGAGGGACTGCGTTCAACCGTCACCTGGTACCGAGAGCACCGAGACGACCTCCGTGCCTGACCAGCGTCAGGAACCACCCAGGTACCGGGTACTCAGCGGGTTCCTGTGGGTCACCGGTGGCAGGTTGGCCGCTGCCCTCCTGCAGTCTCTGGCCCTGATCCTGGTCGCGCGTGGCACCGACCCCGAGAAGTTCGGGGTGTTCTCCGCTTTCCTGGGTCTGGTGGTGGTGCTCCAGACTTCGGTTGACCTGGGTGTGTCGACCTATGCGCTGCGCGCCCGCGCCGCTGATCCGTCCGATCCAGACATTCGACGGTGCCTGAACGTTTACCGGTGGCTCGGGGCGGTCTTGCTGTCCGCGCTCCTGGTTGCGGGCATGCTCCTCGCAACATTCGGTGAAATCCCGTGGTGGTGGCTGATTCCGCTGGCCGTGGGACTGACCGTGGAGCGACAAGCGGACATGCGGTTGAACATGGCCATCGCCGACGGGGACACGTGGAAGAACTCAAGCGTGCTGGTGGCACGCCGAATGGTTGCGCTGGGCATTGTCGTGGTTGCCGCAGAGGCGTTGGGCCCCATTACGGCATACGGGCTCGGAAGTCTTCTGGCAGCGCTGCTGAGTTGGCTGCTGGGTACTCAACTCGTCAGCGTCACCACGCCCAGCAGCGAGCGTCCCCCGAATGACACGCGCTACATCCTGCGACGCAGCCGACCCTTCTGGGCGAACTCGTTCATGGCCCAAGTTCGAAACCTGGACACACTCGTGGTGGGTTTTGTTGCCAGTTCGGTCCAGACCGGTTACTACGGTGCGATCTCCCGCTCCGTCTCCCCGTTGCGCATGATCGGGACGTCCCTGGCGGGCGTCATGATGCCGGCTGCGGTGAAGAGCGGCCGCGGCGACAAGCGCGGCAAGCGCCGCGTGCTCATGGTCCTCCTCCTGGGCCTGGGCCTGGCCTACACCGCCCTGGGTGTCACTGCACACAGCTGGGTGGTTTGGCTCCTGGGCAGCGACTACCAGGGCGCCGTCGCCGGATTCCGGTTTCTCCTGGTGGCACTTGCCCTGGACGGGGTCTCCTCCGTGATCACGGCAGTCATGCAGGGCTCCGGCCTGGAGAGGGTGGTGGCATGGTCGGCCACTGCGTCCTCCCTCCTCGGGCTGGGCGCCGTGGCACTGGGAGGTTGGCTCGAGGGCGCCACGGGCGCCGCAGCCGGTCTGGCGCTGTCCTACGTCGTGCAGTTCGTCATCATGCTCGTCGGAGGGGGACATCTGTTCTTCGGTCCGCAACGCGGTCGCCACCTCTGACCAGACACCGCACTCCGGTCACGCCAATCACGACATCACGTGACGCCCACCCTTCGAGTTCCACGCCGCCGGGATCGAGAGTGCCTGAACTCTGCTGCGCAATACCCAGAACGGCACCAGGGCAAAGCCCACGGCGTACATGGCCCACCATGTGGCATGGACGGTGTTGGTCCGTGCTGCCACCAGGGCGAAGGCCGACAGAACCACCACGACGACGACCGTCGAATCGCTGAGTTCGTCGGCTCGGCTCCACAGATTGGAAAGCAACCGCAGTACGGCGCCGAAGAGGAAGCAGCCGATTGCGACGCCCAGGAACCCTCCGTCGAAGTACGAGACCCCGGCCACCGAACTCACGGGGCAGACAGCCTCCGCGCACCCGCCGCCCCAGACCCTACTGAGGACTTCATCCGAGAACACCTGAGTTGTGGTGGAACCGTCCAATCCACCCGAGGGCAACGGGTGTTCCAGGAATTCCAGCAGCGTCCCTCTTCCCCACCCCCAGGGTTGGTCTCCTCCCAAGCGGGGGGCAATCACCGCAATGTAGTCGATCATCTCGGTGTCGTAGGAGGTGAACACCGGCAACACACTTGCCAATGGACCCTCTTCGGTGATGTAGCGCCAGCTCGCGGAGAACAGATTCTCTCCGGGCAACCGGGCCCCAGCCGATCGAACCATCGGAACCACCGCCAAGAAGACGGCACCGATTCCGGCAGCAACCACCCACGGAAGCGTGACTCTCTGCGGTTTCCTGACCAGAAACGCAATGATGGGAATCAAGAGCGCCGGAATCAGGAATCGGCGGTTACCGCCCAAGGAGACCTGGAACACGGAAAGTGCCACAGAAAATACCACCGCTGCCCACTGCGCGGGCAGCAAGGCAGTGTGCCGCTTGCTGATCAGCAACACGGCTGCCGCCAGAGAACCGGACATGCCCGCAATGACGACGGCTTCCGGCAACCCAGGCACAGTGCTTTCGGCTGAGCGCCCCCCGAACATGGTCAGCACGGTCTGCGGCCCAGCAATCGCGGCAATTGCACCGAAGTTGATCACGGTTCCGCCAACAGCCGTCACAAGGCAGGCAGTTGCACCGAAGCTCCATGTGTCCACGCGTTCTTGGGCACTCCAGGGCCCGGTGTCCCGGGCCAGCGGCCGCCCGGGCCGCCTGGCAAAACTGAGGACCACCACACCCAGCGTGAACGCCACCAGTGCACAGATTCCGACCCACAGGGCTATGTCCCAGCCGAGCGACGTGATGGGCTGCTCGTAGAGATACCAAGGGTCCCTACCCGAAGCCTCGATGGCGTCCGGCATCGTGGCTTTGAACACCGGCCTGGCACCGAAGATGAAGGACAGAACCAGAACAGCCAAGGTTTCAGGAGCCAAGAAGCGTCCGACTCCCTGCACCGGGCAGGTTGCGATCACAGCCGTGACGCACAGGACGGCGACGATCAGCGCGAGCCACTCCACTGTCGGTCACCACCCCGAGCGTCCGAGCAGTACCCGTGGAGCCTCAGGGACAGACTGTCCATGTCAGGAGGCCCTGGTCACGTGCCGTCGCTGAGCAAACGCATACTGCGCCACAGCGATCACCAGTCCCAGCAAGAAACCGAGAGCGGCCCCCGCCAGTGCCGCCGTGGTCAGGGAAACTGACTGGTCCCGGGTGGGCACCGGTGCCTGCGTCACAGTTTCCATGCTGGTCACAGGGCCCTCTTCGGCCACGGTCGGTGCGACCTCATCGACCGTCTCGGACAGCTGCTGAGCAATGGCGTTCGACGTTTCCGCGGCCTCGTCAGGGTCCGCGCCAGTGGTCGTGATTTCCACCATCATGGTGTCGGGAGGAGTGGAGACGCTCACCCGGGTGGCGAGTTCCTGGGGCGTCGTGTCCATTCCGAGGTCGTCGATGACGGGCTGCAGGACCGTCTCCGTAGTGGCCAAGGTCGACAACGTCGCGATTTGTTGGGACATGTAGGTTCCGATCTGAGGCAGTTCGGCAGCCTCAGTTGCCTCTGTGGCCGTCAACAACGTTGTGGCCGTGGCCAAATACCTGGGTGGTGTCATCAAAGCGACAGCACCTCCGATGAGCGCACCGATGATCGTACTGATCAGCACCCAAACCACGCTGCGCCGAAACGCCATCACATAATCGACAAAATCCATCTCTCCCCCTTGTTCTGCGATTTGTCTACGCTTGCTGACTTCCAGGGGGCATTTCTTACGGTGCCCCGGCCCCATGTCCAAGCGTGCACGGTTGTGCACCCCTGACTCACATCGCCGACTCACAGGCGTCGACGAAGGTGGCAACCATGTGGTCCATGCTCGGCGTCCCCGCGCGCTCCCTCGCCGCCGAGCGAAGACGGTCAATTGCCCCCGGCTGTTCGTACACGTCCAGGATCTCATCGGCCCACTGCGTCGGCTCATCCGTGAGAACCAATGAGTCCGTTCCGGGAACCAGATAGTCGAACTCCGGAGCGTGGTAGGGGTGCGGTGTGGTCACCACCGGCAGTGCGAGGACGAAACTCTCAACCGCGACAAGGCCGACCCGCCCCGGCATGAGCATGAACTGGGCAACCCGAGACATGAGGGCTTTTTCTCGATCTCCCACGCGTCCCAGGCGGAGAACCTGTCCACGCTGGACCGCCAGGTCCAGGAGGTGGGCGTCCGCACCAGCCCCACCCACCAACACGCGCAATTGCGGATCGGCCTGCCACCACCGCTCCAATGCCTCCGCCAGGAAATCAACTCGTTTGGAACGATCGAGGCCACCGACGTATGCGACGCACCGCACCGGAACGGTCTCCTGCTCCGCACCGCTGGTGAGCTCCGACCATGCCTGGGAGGGGGACAAGACAGACACTTCGTCGACTGCCGCTTGAAGCGCTTCGAGATCCACGGTGTTGTCCAGGGACCGCACCCTGTTCTGGGGCACGCCGCGGTCACGGGCGTCCAGAACCCCCTTGGGTGTGTAGGCGAGAACCTGGTCCGAGGCCCTCATCATGATGGTTTCCACCGCATTCAAGAAGGTCCCGTGCGTTCGTGTGTATGCCCCGACGTGGCCCCACGTGATGACCCGCGGGGAGCGGATGCCCGGCAACCACCGGGTCAGAGCGCGCCGCAACAGTGCCACATGTGTGTCAATGCAACCCGTGGCCAGTTCACAGACCACGACGTCGGCCGTTCGCTGGAATCCGACGGAACCGTGGTATCGCACATACATGGGGCCGAAGAATCGGCCCCACCCCCGACCGCTGCGCTGCCACGGCAGGCTGTCGTTCGCGACATCCCCCCGCTTGGCGTGCTCCCCGGAGGAAACTCCCGTGGCCACGATGACCTGGTTCCCGGAGCTCTGAAGACGGTCAACCACCCGCCGAAAGAACTCCGACCGGTAGCCGGGAATCATGGGTTGCACGATCAAGACTCGAGACACTTGACCTCCAATTTCGGTCGACTCATGGGATTGCTGACCCCGTGGTGCGCGTCGTCCCACCAAGACTCAGCGTCTCACGAGTCTCCGCGGCACAATGCCATTCATTGTGGGGTTTTTCGGGGACGAACACAGCTCCGTGAAGCGAACTCGCTGTCTCACGAATCAACATGCTTGAATCCAACGACGAAACGTGGTGACCAAGAAAGACATCCGCCTTCTCACGCGCGAATCTCCCTGAGCAGCATTTGCTCCACCGAAGATCTTCCGGCAAACGAAAGAAGTGCATGATCCACGTCCCCCAGAGGGAATACCTGAATTTTGTGGCCGGCCTTCCGGAGTCGCTGCACCTCTTGCACACCTCCTGATCGCTTGAATTCGATCAGGTCCTCAGAGCCCATGGCCAGGAGTACTTCCGGTGTGCCTTTCTCGAACAGCTGACTCACGGTCTGCATGACCCCGTAACGCGACAGTTGGCGACGAGCCGCGTGGGGCATTCGCATTTGTGCCTCATTTCGTGCCGCCTTGAGGAAAAGTTTGAGTCGTAATTTCCAGCTGGTTGGAGCTTTGGTGAACGGGGCAACGGGTTCCGACGTTGCATCAGCACCCAATAGGGCCTTGAGTCGGCCTGTTTTGTAATACCGATCGTAGTAATCGGGTCGAGGAGACCACGCCACGTTGTTTATGGCAATCACTTTCTTCAGGGGCAGCCTGGCAGCATCCCGCAGCAACAGCCACGCACCGGAACACAACCCCACTCCGGTCACCTCCATGCCGGTCCGCGCTCGTTGATCGCACACTGCGGCAGCCACGTCCTGGAGGATTTCCTCGCGGTACGGGATGGGTTGCTCCGCCCGTCCCATCTGGGTGGCCTCGCCCATGTCACGACGGTCCACTCTGAGCACGCTGGCACCTCGGCTGGCCAACCGGCGCGCGGTACGAGCCCACAGGCCGGTCGGCCCGTCCCTCGGCTCCGCATCAGCCGGTACCAGGACCATCGCGTTATTGATCTGCGTCTTCTCCGCCGGCTCCGTCAGCACGGCAGGCAGGTGTTCGGGCCCCACTCTGACGAAATGTTCGCGAACGCGTGAACCATCGACGACGTGCATCCACTCTTCCGGCAGATCGACCGAAACACTCTCGCCCGCTCCCGGCGCCGTCGCGCACGTTGCAACCGCAAGTTCGACGACACGGTTGATTGCTTGGTACTCGACGAGCGCATCACGGGAGGGGACGGCGTACAGGCGCTCGGCAGATTCCCGGTTCTCGCCCCTCATTTCGACCCACCCGGGCGTTGGTGATTTCGGCAACCTGAGATTGGACAATGAGTTCGCGCCGGCCTGGGAGAACAAAGCACCCCCGACCTCAACGCCCGTCGAATCGGGAGCTTGTGACACCCAAAGCTTGCGCAGTGCCACGTGTTCACGAAGCCAACGGCGGCCCGCGACCGGCTCCCACCCGATGGTGAGGTCACCATCGTCCAGAACGGTTCGGCAACTGAATGCGATGGCCGCCCCGAGTCGCAGACCCACAACAGTCACTGGACGACCAGGCGCCGTCTGCCGAGCATGCTGTATCACTGCTGTCAGGTCACGAGACCATGCCGCCGCCACGTCGTCGGGCAGCTCGCCACCGCTGTCCCCCGTGCCTCGCCAGGCGAATCGATAGACCAGCAGACCAGCCGCAACGGCGGTCAACGCCAGGACACGCAAGGAACGATAGGCCACGACACCTTCCCGTCCAACAGACGTGGCGATGACCATGATCCCGCGTGGCTGCCCGTCCGGAATGTGTGTCACAACGGCCAAGGCGTCGTCATCGACCTGCAACCACCCTGCGATCCCATCCGCTTCCCGTGACCGCGTGTCGTCCTCTCGTGGCGCCTCCGCACCACCAGACAAGTTGAACCCGTTTCCCCAATTCACAGCACATTCCTCCCCCGAATCGCTGTACACAAGGCCCCAGGATTCCGATGTGACCAATCTGGAACGGAGCGCGCAGCTTCACTGCTGCCCGTCGTCCACGCAATCACCCGGGCCGAAGAAAAATGCGGTACCCACCCGCAACGGCCGTCTGAATCCATGAGGTGTACTCATGAGTAGCGTACGTGGGGACATCCACCGAAGTGAAGATCATTAAGTTGTGGGGTCCGGTGCGTTCTCAGCGCCCCAGGCCGGGGTCGTAGTCCACGAATCCGTCGATCTTGGCCTGGCGCTTCTGCAGCCACTTCATGCCGCCGGGCACCTTGGAGATCTTGTGTTTGACCGCCACGCGCTTCTGGGCGGGCATGACCTCCGCCGCGGCGTCCAGCTGGCGCCTGGCCTCGTCCAGGTGCCCACTGCGGAGGTTGGCGGCCATCTGCTTCAACAGGCCCTGGGGCGAACCCACCTCCAGGCGCCGTTCGACGAACGCGATCTCCGCCGGGGTCATCTCGTCCCGGAAGCGTTCCAGGTTACGGCGCAGCGCCTCGTCCTCACCGGCGTCCATGGCCTCCCGGTTGGACATCATGGAACCTGCCGTCCACCAGACCATGCACAGCACCTCCTGCGTCCGGTGGAAACGCCAGCCGGAGTAGACGGCGCGGATCCAGAACTCCCAGTCCTCCACGTAGGCCATGGTCTCGTCGAAGACCCCGACCTCCTCGAAGAACCTACGGGGGAACAATGCGGTGAACGCACCGAAGTTGTACTGCAGGATCACGTTGCGCTGATCGTGGGGAGCCGGCATGGGCTCGCGGTACATCGGGCGGGTGGTGTCCAGCCCTCCGCCGGTGACCTCGACCGACTGCGGGACCACCAGCCAGTTGCCCTCACCGAGCTTCTCCCGCTCGGCCATCAGGTGGGTGATGGCACCGGGGAGGTAGGCGTCGTCGGAGTCCAGGAACACGACCCAGTCACCGGTGTAGAGCCGCAGGCCGTGGTTGCGCGCCGAGGCTACGCCACCATTGGGCTGGGAGACGACGACGAACTTCCGGCCGGGGATGTCCATCTCCGCATACACGCGCACCAGGTCCAGGCTGTTGTCCGGGGAGCCGTCGTCCACCACGATGATTTCCAGGTTGGGCCAGGTCTGGCGCAACAAGGACGAGATCGTCTCTCCCACGCTGGCCCGTGCGTTGTAGACCGGGACCACCACGGAGACCAGCGGGAACTCCGACGCGCTCCCGCCCTGCCCTGCCTTGCCGACCTGCGCGGATGCGGCGTCGCCGCGCTGCTCAGCATGCTTGTTGTCAGCACTAGTGGCTACGGCTTCCGCTGACGACTCTTGGGTCATGGTCTCGATCCCCCCGCGACTGTTCTCGTGAGTCCCCCTCACGACATGGACGGTGATCGCACGGGTGCCACGCAAGGTTGTACGCGACATGCGGGTCACAAGGACCGACGCCTCGGCGATCACGGCGAGTCTAACGACGGGCCGCCGCACCATCGCGGGGACCTGTCCCCCAAACGGAGCGTGTACTGGGTCTCATCCGGCCCAGGCACCATCTTTTCGGACGAATTCCGATGTAGTCTCGCCAAACGCAGCGTCGATCACCGCGCCGATCCCCCAAGAGCCCGGCCGAGTTGATCGCAGTGCCCGCGAGGTCAGGGGAGGCCACGGGCCACGCACGCTGTCCCGTCGGGGTCCGTGACGACGCCCGGCTCCTGAAAACCGTCATCGACAAACCGTGCCCGGCACGACCGCCCCCACGAGGTCGTCGAACGGTGCACCGGAACAGACGTCCCGGTGGGACCGGGCCGAACGGCACGGTCCTGTGACCGGGCCACCGAGAAGGGGGAAACACCGTGACGCTCGCGCGTTTTCTGAGGGCTCTACGCCGCCTGTGGCCGATCGCACTGATCACCACCGGACTGGGGCTGGCGCTGGGCTTCGGCTCGGCCCTGGTCATGCCGAAGTCCTACGAGGCGCAGTCCACGATCTTCGTCAACGTGTCCGACTCGGAGACCGTCCAGGACCTGCAGATGGGCGAGCAGTTCGCTCAGGCGAGGGCCGCTTCCTACGCGGCCATCGGAACGTCGTCGCGAGTCCTCGAGCCGCTGGCCGAAGAACTGGGAGGCGATGTGACCGCCTCCTCGCTGGGCTCACAGGTGACCGTGACCAACTCCCCCAACACCGCCGTGATCACCGTGACCGGCACGGACGGGCACCCGGAGCGGGCCGCGGAGATCGCCAACGGTGCCGCCCAGTCGCTCGTGGACACCTCGGCCGAACTCGAAGGGGCCAAGGACGCCGACTCCTCCCCCGTCAAGCTGAACGTCATGGAGGAGGCCGCCGTCCCGAGCTCGCCGTCGGCCCCCTCGACCTCCATGAACATGCTGGTGGGCGCCGTCGTCGGGCTGCTGATCGGGCTGCTGATCGTCCTGGCCCGCGCCGGGACCACCCGCCGCGCCGACGCCTGATCGGAGATCCCGGTGAGCAACGACGCCCGTACCCGCGTACTCGTGGTCTGCCCGACCGAATACGGCGGGCAGATCGAACACGCCGCTGACACCGCCATGGCGCTGGCCGTCGACCCGCGAGTCGAGAGCGTGGTCCTGCTGTCGCGCCCTGGGGCCGACGCCTACCTGGGCCGCCCCGCCGTGGAGGGCCTCACGGTCGTGGAGACAGTGCCCCCGCGCCGTACAGGTGGCTTCGGCCCGTTGCGTCAGGGACTGCAGGTCCTGGACCTGATCCGGGAGCACGCCCAAATCCGCCGCCTGAGCCGACTCGCCGGCCCGGGAACCGTGTTGGCACTGGACTCGAGCAAGTACCCCTGGCCGGGTCTGCTGACCGCGCGCCGCGACCAGCGGACCGCGCTGTTCCTGCACAACGTCAAACCTCACCATGACGAGAACGCGGCATCCCTGCGGGAACGCGTCCTGCGCTACCTCGAACTCGGGGCGGCACGCGGGGTGGATCGCGTGATCGTCCACGGCGAGGACCAGAAGCGCACCGCGCGCGCCACGGTCCCCGGGGATCTGGTGGCTGTGACCCTGCCCACCTCCACCCGGATCGACCAGGCAGCCACGGCCGAGTCCGTACCGGTAGACGTTCCCGGGGAGACCGGTACGGACAGCACCGCGGCAGCGCGCACCGGGCGGGGTCTCACATCGGCCACCGCCGAGCCCTACGCTCTGGTGTTGGGTGAACTGCGGGCCAACAAGGGCGTGGAGCTGGCCATCGATGCCGCCGGTCAGGCAGGTGTACCCCTCCTGGTCGCGGGTCGGCCCGAGAGCGCTGAGCTTGGCCAGCTCCTGCACGACCGTGCCCGCGCCGCCGGCAGCGTGGAAATCCTGGACCGGTTCCTGGAACGGTCCGAGTTCACGCAACTGCTGGAAGGGGCCGCCGTCGTCGTGCTGCCCTACACCCACTTCGACGCGCAGTCGGGCATCCTCGCCAAGGCCGTCGCGGCCGGTCTGCCGATCGTCGCCTCCGACCTGCCCTCCCTGAAGGAACAGGCGGGCTCTCACGAACCCGCGCTCTTCGCCGATGTCCGGGACACCGCGGCCTTCGCGGCCGCGCTGCGCCAGGGGTTCGACGACGCCGTGGCCCGCGGCACCCGGGCGGCCGCCGTGACGCAGGCGGAGCACGCCGACTGGGCACCGACGGTCGACGCAGTTCTGGGTACGGTTCCAACCGCGCGCGGCACAGGCCGCACGACCGGAAGCGGACGCTGACGTGAACGCAGCCACCTCACCCACGCCGTGGGGAAGCAGCGGGGAGAGCAGCCTGGAGCGTACCCCGACGTCACGCCGTGAGGCCCGTGCGCAGGAAGAACTCCATCAGTCGGCCACCGGCTCGGCCGGTGAGTCGGGTGATGCCTCCCTGCCGGAGGCTGGGACCCTGTTCGACCGGGCGCTCTCCGCGCTGCTCATCCTGCTGGCCGCCTTCCCGTTCGCGGCCATCCCGCTGGGCGGCAACACCAACGTCCCGATGTCCTCCCTGGTGGCCGGAATCCTGGTGCTGCGCGCGGCACGTCACGTTCCGCTGCTGGTCGTGGCGGCGCTGTTCGCCGCCATCCCGTTCTTCTCCGCGTTCATCCGGATGTTCTACGATCCCACTCCGCTGGAGATCGTCCCCGTCATCACCTGGGTCGCGGCCACACTGGCCCTGCCGGGCGCGGCAGCCGCGGTCATCTTCCTGCGTCACCGCACGATCGCCTGGCTGTCCTGGACCCTGATCGGCTCAGCGGGCTACGCGGTGGTCCAGAAGCACATCTTCATCGAGCTGCTGAACCGGGTTCCCTTCGCTCCGTTGTACGAGATGCCCGGTTACGCGAACCTCCTGCCGTTCGAAGAAACCTTCCTGACCTACGTCCGCAGGCCGTTCGGGTTCTTCCCGGAGACCTCCTTCATGGTCGGCACCGTGACCCTCATGGCCATGGTCCTGATCGTCCTCCTGCGCCACTACGGATACGCGCCAGGAGTCCGGGACTGGGTGGCTGTCGGTCTGGCCGTGTGGGCCACCGCCATCAGTGGGTCCGGTTCGGCGGTGTTCGTGCTCGCCGCCGTGGTCCTGACCCTGCTGCTGCCTGTCGCGCTGCGCCGGGCCTGGATCGGTGTCCTGGGTGTTCCCGCCGCCGCCGTCGGCGCGTACGTGGTGGCCCGCAGCGTCCTGGAGGAACGTGCGAGCTCGTTCAACTGGTCCTGGGCCGACCGTGGTTCATCGATCCAGGCCGTGTTCAAGCACCTCTTCGAGACCCCCGGGGCCTTCTGGGGCGGTATGGGACGCGGCCGGGTCAACGAGGAATTCCTGGCGGGCCACATGCCCACGCAGACGTTCACGTACTACAACGAGATCAAGGACATCTTCTCCGTCACCGGCCGCCTGGTGGCCGAGAACGGCTTCCTGGTCGGTGGCGCGGCGTTCCTCTTCCTGGCCCTGCTCCTGCTGCGCTCGGGGGGGCGCATCCCGGTCTTCTACGGGATCATGCACGTCTTCGTGTGGGGCGTGATCTCGGGCGGGACGATCACCTACGACAACGCCTTCTGGCTCTGGGGCGGCGCCGGTGTGTGCCTGGGCCTGGAACTGACCCGCAAGTGGCCGGAGAAGCCCGTCCCCGATCACCGTCGCATCCCCACCGTGGAAGAGGTCGAGGCGCACCTGGACCGTGAGCTCGACGAACTCAACCGGGACGGAGCGGACCGCAGGGGCGGGCGCGGCAACCGCCCGGACGACCATGAAGGGATCGAGGAGCAGCATGCGCATTCTGCACGTGGTCAATGACGCCGACACCGGCGGTGCCCAGACACTGATCGAAGCGCTGGCCCACCGCCGCGGACACGACGACGAGGTCCGCATCCTGGTCCTGCTGGGACGCGGCGGGCTCAGTGACCGGTTGGAGGCCGCAGCCACCTCGGTGGACTACGTGGGGATGAGCCGCAAGGAGGTCCTCCCCCTGCGCGCCGTCGCCCACCTGCTGCGTCTGGTGCGCAAGCACAGGATCGACGTCGTGCACTCCCATCTGCACCAGTCGGACCTGGTCAACGCGATCACCCCGCACGGTCGGCCGCGGATCTCCACCCAGCACGCGAGCGAGGACGCGTCCTCCTCCAAGGTGGCCCACGCCGCCTGGCGTGCGGCGGGATTGGCGTCGTTCCGGATGGACGAGATGGTCGCCTGCTCCCCCTCCGCCCGCAACATCACGGCGGAGTTCGGCTACACCTTCCCCCCCGAGCGCATGCCGGTGATCTTCAACGGCACCACGGTGACCGATGCGCCGTCGCCAAACCCCGGTGGCCAGCAGCTGCTGCACCTGGCCCGATTCGCCCCGCCCAAGGACCACCGCAATCTGCTCGAAGCCATGGCACGCGTCCACGAAAAGCACCCCGAGGCCCACTTGTTGTGCGCGGGCAACGGTGTGGACGAATCCAATACCGAACTCACCACGTGGCGCAAGGAACTGGGGCTGGACGGCGTCGTGGAATTCGCGGGAACCATCACGGACGTCCGTCGGCGCCTCCGGACCTCGACCGCCCTCGTCTTCGCCAGCTACAACGAAGCGCTGCCCATGGCCGGGCTGGAAGCGATCAGCGAAGGCCTGCCCGTGATCACCACCCGGGCCGGTGACGCCGCGTTCATGACGGTCGACGAGCACCTGGCCGTCGCCCCGCGCGACCCCGAGGCACTGGCCGCTGCGATCGACTGGTTCCTCACCCGGACCCCGGAACAGGTGGACGCCCTCCGGCAGTCATCCTGGGAACTGTCACGGCGGGACTTCGACATCGACCGCGCGGCCCAGCGCTACATCACGATCTACCGGGATCTCGTCAGCTCCTGACGGGGTGCCTCACCCGCAGCGGGGCCCTGACCCGGGTGGCGGCGGGCGGGGGGCCGCCCGACGCCCCCCCCCGCCCCCCCGCCCCCCGCCCCCCCCCCCCCACCT
>NZ_JAAOZS010000059.1:0-884 GCF_011602805.1 Kocuria sp. JC486
CCACAGACCCCACACCGGCATCGGCGGCCAAACACCCTCACAACGCGTTCACAACGTCACGGGGAAGTACATCTAGTGGCCCAGCCGTCCCAGTTCCTACCTCTACCGAGGCTCGTGCCTGTCTCGCGTCACCGACACGCGGCACCCGACCCCTCTACCCGCGCGATCTCCTAGGCGTTTTTCGGGTTGACGACGCTGTCCTCGTCCTCCTCCATGCCGGGCCGCTCCTCGTTTAGCGGCGAGGGGTCCGCCTCCTGAGAAGGATCGGCGTCTTCTTGGAGCTTGCGATCAACGGTGTCGTTGAACTGGTCAGCGCCAGCGGCGGGTTCGCCCCTGTTCTGGGACGTGCCGGCCATGTCCATGCTCGACGGTGCGGCTTGTGATTCGTCCTGGTTCTGCCGGTTCGTGTTGTGAGAGTCGTTCATGGTCTCTCCTTTGGGTTGTGCGCACGTAAGAACTGCTGCGGCGCTGGGGTCATCTGGTCGCACCGCCCGGGATTTGAATCGCCCCGGGTCTGGTGGAGGCTGTGATCCCACGGGAGGATGAGGAGCATGGCAGCACCGAGGAAGTACCCCGACGAGCTTCGGGAGAGAGCCACGAGGATGGCAGTTCAGTCACGGCGCGATCCATCGACGAGGTCGGGAACGTTTCGCCGTGTGGGCGAGCAGCTCGGGATCAATCCTGAGACTCTGAGGAACTGGGTCGTGCAGGCCGAGGTTGACGAGGGGCACCGTCCCGGGACCACGACCAGCGAGTCCCAGCGCCTGGTCGAGCTGGAGAAGGAAGTGCGTGAGCTGCGCAGGGCGAACTCGATGGCGGATTCAAGCGGTGAGCGCAAGGAACTCTGCGAGCTTCTCTGATGGTGTCAGATAGCCCAATGTCTT
>NZ_JAAOZS010000060.1:0-533 GCF_011602805.1 Kocuria sp. JC486
TTACAAATCACATAAAGAACAAGATGCTCGCGTCCACTATACAGTTCTCAAACAACACACCCACCACCACAGACCACCCAACACACGCCAGGCACCCCATGATGAGAGTCACCAGAAACAACCACCCCACACACCCCACCACCACCACACCACTCACCACAACAAGGGCAAGCAGCACAGCACATGGTTCCGGGCCGGCGGGGCCCTGTTGCTCCAGGACCCAACAGTGTTCCGCTCCCCACCCCTCAGACACCAGCAAACCCCCACACACTGTGAGAACACCACCAGCACCCAACAAGCAGGCACCACCCCCACCCCACCAACACACAGCCAGCAGGACACCCACCAACACAGTCAGCACAAGCCAACACGGTCAACAGGAAGGGATGATGGTTTGTTGACATTCCACCCATGAACACACACCACAACCAGCCCCGAACCCACAACAGGGACGACACTGATGGTCACCACACGGTGACCAGGATGTGAATGCTCCTTAGAAAGGAGGTGATCCAGCCGCACCTTCCGGTACG
>NZ_JAAOZS010000061.1:0-513 GCF_011602805.1 Kocuria sp. JC486
TTACAAATCACATAAAGAACAAGATGCTCGCGTCCACTATACAGTTCTCAAACAACACACCCACCACCACACCAACCCACTACAACAGCAGGCTGGTCATGATGAGAGCCATACGAAACAACCACCCCCACCACCGGCGGGCATCCCCGGCACGCTCACACGCACCAGACCACACACCCACAAGCCGTCAGGGGCCCTGTTGCTCCAGGACCCAACAGTGTTCCATTCCTCCCACCAGCCACCAGTAACCAGCACCCCCCTGTTGAGGACACCACCACCAGCACCAGCCAGAAGCATCACCCACCCCACCAGACACACCACCACAAGGACACCCGAAGGACCCCTAGGACAGTGCACCCGATGGACAGGTAACGGTTTGTTGATATTCCACCCATGAACACACACCACAACCACCCACCACCCAAACCGGGCAGCAGGTGGAGGTCACCACACGGTGACCAGGATGTGAATGCTCCTTAGAAAGGAGGTGATCCAGCCGCACCTTCCGGTACG
>NZ_JAAOZS010000007.1:0-26833 GCF_011602805.1 Kocuria sp. JC486
TGGGGGCGCGCCCCGTGGGGGAGGGGGGGGCCGCGGGTCAAAACCCTGTCACCCCGCCTCCGTAAACCCCCGGACCCCTCGGGGGTCCGGGGGTTTTGTCATGTCTGCGCGCGACCACACCGTTTTGTGTCGACCACACCGGTATACGCGGTGTGGTCGACACAAAACGGTGTGGTCGGCAGAGGGAGCACCCGGTTACCCGCAGCTGTGAACGGTGGAAACGACGGAGCGGCTCCTTCCTGGGCCGAAGGAGCCGCTCGGCGTTCCACCTCAGATGGTCTCGGTTCGTCGCCGGGCCACGAGGGGATCCAATCCTCGTGCGGCGATCTGAGAACCTGGTGCCGATGGGGAGAGCATCAGCAGTCCTTAGACCCTTCCGGAGCTTCCCGACCCGGACGCCGCCCCCACCTGTCGAACCGGGGGATGGAACGCCCCGGCAGTGAATCGCGATGTTCCTCACCGAATCGAGTCGCCCGCATCTGGTCGTTACGGGCGTCGCTCAAGTAGAAGTATCCGAGCGGGGAATGCGTTGCACTATGGACTTTGGTCCAGGTGTTGCGAATCGACGCAGAATTGGCCGCCAAGGGACGTCCGCGCACGAATCCACGACGGCGGCCGTCAGGCGCTCTGCCCGACCTCGGTGAACGGTCCCTCCGGGGCGAAGATGCTCCCGGTCAACCTCTGGTAGCACTCGATGTAGCGTTCACGGGTCTTCTGGACCACGTCTTCTGGCAACGCGGGGGTCGGGCCGTGACCGCTCCAGCCCGATTCGGGCGAATGCAGCCAGTCCCGGACGAACTGCTTGTCGAAGGAGGGCTGGGACTTGCCCGGCTCCCAGGTTTCAACGGCCCAGAACCGGCTCGAATCCGGGGTGAGGACCTCGTCCCCCAACGTGATGGCGCCCCGGTAGGAGTCCAGGCCGTACTCCAACTTGGTGTCCGCCAGGATGATGCCGCGCTCCCGGGCGATCGCCTCGGCGCGGGTGTAGATCTCCAAGGACAGTTCTCGTAGCCGGTCGGACACGGCGCGGCCCATGCCCTCGACCATCTCCTCGAAGGTGATCGGTTCGTCGTGCTCACCGATCTCGGCCTTGCCCGTAGGCGTGAAAATCGGCGGTTCCAGACGCGAGCCGTCCACCAGTCCTTCGGGGAGCTCGACGCCGGACACGCTCCCCTGGTGCCGGTAGTCCTTCAGCCCCGACCCGGTCAGGTAGCCCCGCACAATGCCTTCGACCGGGAACATGGAGAGGTTCTTGCACACCATCGCCCGGCCACGGACCTCGTCCGGGACGTTCGTGGAGAGCACGTGATTGGGCACCTCGGCGAGCTGTTCGAACCACCACAAGGACAGTTGTGTGAGCACGGTGCCCTTGTCCGGGATCTCGGTGGGCAGGACCTGGTCGAAGGCGGAGATCCGGTCCGTCGCCAGTACGAGCACACAGCCGGCCCGGTACTCGGCGTTGTCATCGACGGAGGTTCCCGTGGCCACCATGCGGTCGTCCTCGGGGACGTAGAGTTCACGGACCTTGCCGGAATACACGTGCCGCCAGCCGTCCAGGTTCGGCGGGGCCGGATGACCGGGGAACTTGGGATGCTCGGGACGCCCGTCCGGCAGAACTGAGGAGGGTCGGGACTCGGACATGCTGTGCTCCTGGTGATTCATGAAGGGTCGTGACTGGTCGATGACGCGCGTCGTCGGGCCGTGTCCGGGCTATTCCACGGTGATGAGGCCCTGCGCTGCCTTGGCGGCGATGTCCGTGCGGTGTTGGGAGCCGTCGAGGCTGATACGGGCAACCCCTTGGTAAGCGCGTTCACGGGCTTCGTCCAAGGTGGCCCCCAGCGCCACGACGGAGAGCACCCGGCCGCCGTCTGCCACGATGCGGCCGGCTTCGTCCAGGGCGGTCCCCGCGTGGAGCACCGAGACTCCGGGGACGGCAGCGGCGTCCGCGAGGCCCTCGATGACGTCTCCCTTGCGGGAGGACTCCGGATACCCCTCAGAGGCGACGACGACGTTGACGCTCACCTCCTGCTTCCAGGCCAGCGGGAGGTGGCGACTCTGCCCGAGCTCCCCGTTGGCGGCGTCCAGCAGGAGTTGGCCCAGCGGTGAGTCCAAGCGGGCGAGCACGGACTGGGTCTCCGGGTCGCCGAACCTGACATTGAACTCGATGACCTTGACGCCCCGGGAGGTGACGGCCAGACCGCAGTAGAGCACACCGTTGAACGGGGTGCCGCGGCGCGCCATTTCAGCTACCACGGGCCGGGCCACGGACTCCACGACCTGATCGACGAACCCCTCCGGCAGCCAGTCCAACGGGGTGTAGGCCCCCATCCCCCCGGTGTTGGGACCCAGGTCGCCGTCGAAGACCCGCTTGAAGTCCTGAGCCGGTGACAGCGGAACCACGTCCTGCCCGTCGCACAGGACGAACAGCGAGACCTCCGGACCGTCCAGGAACTCCTCGATGACCACCTGTCCGCCGGCTCGGAAACAGGCTCGGGCGTGATCCAGTGCGACCTCACGGTCCTCGGTGACGACTACGCCTTTGCCCGCGGCCAGCCCGTCGTCCTTGACCACGTGCGGCGCACCGAACTCGTCCAGGGCGGCTGCGGCCTCGTCCTCGTTCCGACAGGTCCGCGCCCGCGCGGTCGGCACACCGGCTGCGGCCATCACGTCCTTGGCGAAGGCCTTGGAGGCTTCCAGGACGGCGGCCGCCGCCGAAGGCCCGAAAACGGGGAACCCCGCGGCGCGCAGGTCGTCGGCGACCCCGGCGACCAGCGGGACCTCGGGACCGACCACCACCAGGTCAGCGGCCACCTCACGGGCCAGTTCCACCACGGCTGCGCCGTCGGAGGTGTTCACGGGGTGCACCGGCACGTCCTGGGCGATCCCCACGTTGCCCGGGGCGGCGTGGACCTCCTCCGCGGCCGGGTCGCGCAGGAGCGCACGGACAATGGCGTGTTCACGACCGCCGGGACCGATCACCAGAGTTTTCACGCTCAACAGCCTAGCGGCCGGGCCTGTCGGTGCCGCCCCTTCGCGCGGGTCGTTTCAGTCCTGGATACTGGGGGCATGACTCCCACCACCGCCCTCCTGCAGACCTTCAGCTCGGCCGACGCCGTGGACCTCGCCCAGGTCGAACGCAGCGGGTTCGTGGAGTCGCGTCACGTCGGCTCCGCGGTGGTCATGGGGCCCGACGGAGAAGTTCTCCTCTCCCTGGGCGACGCCACGACGCCGATCTTTCCGCGGTCCACGCTGAAGCCCTTCCAGGCCGCCGCCTCCCTGAAGGCAGGCGCCCCCTTGCAGTGGGACCAGATCGCCGTTGCGGCAGGATCACACCTGGCCACGGACGAGCAGCTGGAGTCCGTGCGCAGCATCCTCACCAAGGTCGGGCTGGACGAGTCCGCCCTGCAGTGCCCCCGGGTGGACCGGCGTGGCCGTCCGGCTCCGGAGGGCGATTCCGGGTCACGGCTCCACTACAACTGCTCCGGCAAGCACGCCGCGTTCCTGGCGGCCTGCGTGGAGAGCGAATGGGACACCCAGAGCTATCTGGATCCCGATCACCCGCTGCAGCGCACCGTCCTGAACACCGTCGAGGAACTCGCCCGGGAGACACCGGCGCTCGTGGGCGTCGACGGATGCGGTGCCCCACTGGCCGCCCTCTCCCTCACGGCGTTGGCTCGCCTGTTCTCCACGTTGGGGGCCTCCGCCTATAACATCCAGGCTGACGCACGACTGGCCACCGTGGCGACGGCGATGCTGGACTACCCGGAATACGTGCACGCCCAGGGCAAGGCCAACACTCTGGTCATGGAGGACCTCGGGGTGATCGCAAAGCTCGGCGCCGAAGGGGTCCTGGGCCTGGCCACCCAGGACGGGGTCTCGGTCGCGCTCAAGATGCTGGACGGCAGCGGCCGCGCCAACAACCTGGTCGGTCTGGAGCTGCTCGTGGCAGTCGGGGCCCTGGAACGCAGCCGGCTCGAGGGCGTCGTCGACCGCCTGACACCCACGATCACCGGTGGCGACGACGTCGTGGGGCGGCTCGCCGTGAGCCCGGTGGTCGAAGCGGCGGCCGCGCAGTTCGCGGCGTCAAAACCGACGACGGAGGACAACACCGAGTCGGAGGAACGGGGCTGATGGCGCGACGCCGGATCGACCCGGCCGACGGAACCCTAGCGCTGGCCGCCTGGCGGCGCGACCCCACCGGCGTGGGACGCAAGACCCTGGCCACCGCGGTGCGCTTCACTCTCGAGGAACTCGGAGAGAGGGCCCCGGGGAACTCCGTGGAGGTCCGGGTCCCACCGTTCGGAGTCACTCAGTGCATCCCTGGGCCGCGGCACACCCGAGGCACTCCCCCCAATGTCGTGGAAACCGACCCGGCCACCTGGTTGGCACTGGCCACGGCCGGAACGACGTGGGAACGCGCGATGGCCGACGGCGCGATTGACGCCTCCGGCACCCGGGCAGATCTCGGGGCGGTGCTCCCCCTGTTCTGCGGGGCATGAGCGGCGGCCGATCCGCACCGCGAAGCGCAGCATCCAGCGGAGGACTCTGGTGAATCGCGTTAGGCTGGAAACCATGGTTCACGCAGACCGATCGACCGATCCGCAGGCCCTCGAACACGACGGCGACGCTGCCCACGGCGCACCGGACCACGCCACGGACGCCTCCCGCGCTCCCTCGGATGCCTCTCCCGAGACGGCCACCGCAGCCGACTCGAATGCCGATGCCGACACCGTGGCCACGATGTCCTACCGCCGCGCACCCAAACTGCCGGTGTTCCTGGTCCTGGGCGGGGCGCTCGGAGCGGTGGTCGGGATGTTCGTCGGGGTCCTGGGATCGGGCAACGCCATGTTCACCAGCGGACAGGTCGTCGGCTACATGATGGCGATCTTCGCGCTGCTAGGCTTCGCGGCCGGAGCCGTGGTCGCACTGCTCCTGGACCGCCGCTCCCTCAAGAAGGCCCACGACGTGGAGGTCGAGGTCGAAGACCGCCCCGCCGGTGGGCATCCGGACGTGAGAGACTGACCCCGTGGCGCGCCCTGACGGAAAGCTCAGCTTCGAAACGTTCCCCGGTGAGAAGTCACCGCAAGACGAATGCGGCGTGTTCGGGGTGTGGGCCCCGGGCGAAGACGTCGCAAAACTCGCGTACTACGGGCTCTACGCCCTGCAGCACCGCGGGCAGGAATCGGCGGGCATCGCGACCTCGAGCGGGTCGCAGATCCGTGTCTACAAGGACATGGGACTGGTGTCCCAGGTCTTCGATGAGGCCACGCTGAACACCCTGACCGGTCACATTGCGGTGGGGCACTGCCGTTACTCGACCACGGGCGGCTCCACCTGGACCAATGCCCAACCCACGCTGGGTGGCACCCCGCACGGAACCGTGGCGTTGGCGCACAACGGCAACCTGACCAACTCCGCCGAGCTCTACGACGGCCTGATCGACAAGTCAGGGTTTCCGTCCCGGGGCGAGATGGCCATGGGCAACACGACGGATACCGCCCTGGTGACTTCTCTGCTCGCGGAGCACCCGCACGGGTCCCTCGAAGAGGCCGCCATGGCCCTGCTCCCCCAGTTGGTCGGCTCCTTCTGTCTGACCTTCATGGACGAGCACACCCTCTACGCGGCCCGCGACCCGCAGGGGATCCGGCCCCTGGTGCTGGGCCGGCTGGAACGGGGCTGGGTGGTGGCCTCGGAAACAGCCGCGCTGGACATCGTCGGTGCGTCCTTCGTCCGGGAAGTCGAGCCGGGCGAGTTCCTGGCCATCGACGAGGACGGGCTGCGCTCCCAGCGTTTCGCGGAGACCCGGCGAGCCGCGTGCGTGTTCGAGTACGTCTACCTTGCCCGCCCGGACACCTCGATCCACGGACGGTCGATCTACGAATCCCGCGTGGAGATGGGCCGACAGCTGGCGCGGGAACATGAGGTGGAAGCCGATCTGGTCATGCCGACCCCCGAATCCGGAACCCCCGCGGCGATCGGCTACGCCGAAGCCTCGGGGATCCCGTTCGGGAACGGTCTGGTCAAGAACGCCTACGTGGGTCGCACCTTCATCCAGCCCTCGGACACGATCCGCCAGCTGGGCATCCGGCTCAAACTCAATCCGCTCAAGAGCGTGGTGGCGGGCAAACGCCTGGTGGTCGTGGACGACTCGATCGTTCGTGGCAACACCCAGCGTGCCCTGGTCCGCATGCTGCGTGAGGCCGGTGCCGCGGAGATCCACGTGCGCATCTCCTCCCCGCCTATCAAGTGGCCGTGCTTCTACGGGATCGACTTCGCCTCACGTGCCGAGTTGATAGCCAACGGTCTGACGATCAAGGACATCTGCGAGTCCCTGGGTGCGGACTCCCTCGGGTACATCTCCGAAGAGGGGATGGTCGCCGCCACCCAGCAGCAGCCGGACGAACTCTGCACGGCGTGCTTCTCCGGCCGGTACCCGACTGAGCTACCGGCCGCCGAAGATCTCGGGAAGTCCGTGGTCGAGTCCCGGCGTTCCGCTCCGTCCACCCCGAGCACCTCAGCCGTCCCGTCCGTTGCCTCCTCGGCCCCGCCCTCGGAGGTGTCCGTGGCCGAAGGCCTGGAGACTGCCGCCCCGGAGGCCTGCGAACCGGGGCCCGATTCGGATCTCGAAGAGCTGGTCCTGGACGAGGACAAGCGAAACACCCACCACGCACACAACCAGTGAGGACCCTCCGGTGACCCAATCCGCTCACCCGCCCCAGGCCATCACCTACGCCGAGTCCGGTGTGGACGTTGAGGCCGGTGATCGGGCCGTCGAACTCATGAAGGCGGCCGTCAAGGCCACGCACACACCCCAGGTCGTGGGCGGGGTGGGCGGCTTCGCGGGCCTGTTCGACGCCACGGCGCTGACGAGATTCCGCGCCCCGTACATGGCCACGTCCACCGACGGCGTGGGGACGAAGGTCGCCATCGCCCAGGCCCTGGACGTCCACGACACCATCGGCTGGGACCTGGTGGGCATGGTGGTCGACGACATCGTGGTGGTCGGCGCCGAACCGCTGTTCATGACCGACTACATCGCCACCGGGCGGGTGGTTCCCGAACGCGTGGCGGACATCGTGCGCGGCATCGCGGCCGCCTGCGAATCGGCGGGGACGGCGCTGGTCGGCGGAGAAACGGCCGAGCACCCCGGGCTCCTGCGCCCGGACGAGTACGACGTCGCGGGTGCCGCGACCGGTGTGGTGGAGGCCGACGAAATGCTGGGCCCCGATCGCGTGCGCCCCGGTGACGTGCTGATCGGCATGGCCTCCTCCGGCCTCCACTCCAACGGGTATTCGCTGGTCCGGCGTGTGGTGAGCGTGGCCGGGTGGTCCCTGGACCGGGACGTCCCCGAGCTCGGTCGCACGCTGGGCGAGGAGCTGCTCGAACCCACCCGTGTCTACGCGGCCGACGTGCTGGACCTGGCCCGAACTTTCCCCGTCAACGGCGGCCGCGACGACGACGCCGGGGCAACCGGTCAGGGCGTACGCGCCTTCACCCACGTCACCGGAGGCGGGCTGGCTGCGAACCTGGCTCGGGTCCTGCCCTCGGGTCTCACCGCCACGGTCGAACGCTCCACGTGGTCGCTACCCCCGGTCTTCCAGCTGGTCTCGACGTTGGGCAACGTGCCGCTGGCCGACCTGGAACGCACCCTCAACCTGGGCGTGGGGATGATCGCCGTCGTGGATCCTTCGATTGCCGACCGCGCCGTCGAGCACCTGGAGGCACGCGGTGTGCCCTCCTGGGTCCTCGGTTCCGTCCAGGCCACCGACCCCGCGACCGTGGGTTCCGGGCCCGACTGGGTCCAGGGCGCCAAGGGCGTGGACGGCGGGCTGGTGCACATGGCAGGCGACTACGCCTCCTGATCCCGGCGCCGGTCGTCACGCCGAGAACATGACCTCACAACGGGAAGAGGGTCAGATCCAGGTGTGGATCTGACCCTCTTCCGCCATCCGCGTCACCGCGGAATGTCTGTGTCGAGTGACGTCAGCGGTAGTCGTCGTCGGTGTCGTACCCGGAATCCTCCGAGTAGTCGTCACCCTCCGTGAAGTCGTCCTCGTAGGGAGCGACGGCGGGCCGGGTAGAACCGGACTGTCGCAGTTCCCGCTGAAGGGCGGAGTAGTCGGTCTGCGGGCTGAAGTACTTCATCTCCCGCGCCTGTCGCGTTGCCTTCGCCTTTTGACGGCCGCGCCCCATGAGCGTGACCCCCTCTGTCTCTCGGTCCCGGTCGGCGGTACGTTTGGCACACAATACGGCCCCGGGTGTTTTCAGTCTGTGTCGTGGCCCCAGCGTACACGGTCGGACCGCGCGGCTCGACTCCCATGCACCCGCAATGTGCGGTGAACACGGGGCCGAACCGCGCGTCGGATCCGGCACGCGGTCAGGATTCCTGGGTGCCCTGATCCTCCCCGTCCGTGGTGACGATCAGGCCGTCTGCGGCAACATCGGGGTTGACGTCCACGTGCACCGTGTCACCGTCGGCGATGGTGCCGGCCAACAATCCCTTGGCGAGTTTGTCGCCGATCTCACGCTGTACCAGTCGACGCAACGGCCTGGCACCGTAGGCGGGGTCGTAGCCCGTGATCCCCAACCATTCCGTGGCCGCGGGGCTGACCTCCAGGGTCAACCTGCGCTGCGCCAGACGTTCGGCCAGCTTGGCCACCTGGATGTCCACGATCTTCGAGAGGTCCTCCGTGGACAGCGGATCGAACATGATGACTTCGTCCAACCGGTTCAGGAACTCGGGTTTGAACGAGGCGTTTACCACGTTCATGACCGCGTCCTTCTTGGCCGCCTCGTCGATGGTCGGGTCCACCAGGAACTGGCTGCCCATGTTGGAGGTCAGGATCAGGATGGTGTTCCGGAAGTCCACGGTTCGTCCCTGGCCGTCGGTCAGGCGACCGTCGTCCAGCACCTGCAGGAGGATGTCGAAGACCTCCGGGTGGGCCTTCTCGACCTCGTCCAACAGGACCACGGAGTAGGGGCGACGCCGGACCGCTTCGGTCAGCTGGCCGCCCTCCTCGTAGCCCACGTAGCCGGGAGGAGCCCCGACCAGGCGGGCCACGGAGTGCTTCTCCGCGTACTCGGACATGTCGATGCGCACCAGAGCGCGTTCGTCGTCGAACTGGAACTCGGCCAGGGACTTGGCCAGCTCCGTCTTGCCGACGCCCGTGGGCCCCAGGAACAGGAACGAACCGATCGGCCGGTCCGGGTCCGAGATCCCCGCACGCGAGCGCCGTACAGCGTCGGCGACGGCCACGACGGCCTGGCTCTGGCCGATGAGCCGCTGTCCCAGGCGCTGCTCCATGTGGAGCAGCTTCTCCGACTCGCCCTGCAACATGCGTCCGGCGGGGATGCCGGTCCAGGCGGAGATGACCTCGGCGACGTCGTCGGCCGTGACCTCCTCCGAGACCATGGATTCCCGTTCGGGCTCCGCGGCCTCCTGAGCCTGGGCGACGTCCAGCTCCTTCTGCAGGGCAGGGATCTCGCCGTAGAGCAGCCGCGAGGCCTCCCCCAGGTCGCCGCCGCGCTGGGCTCGTTCGGCCTGCGAGCGCAGTTCGTCGATCTTGGCCTTGAGCTCGCCCACGCGGTTGAGGCCGGCCTTCTCCTGCTCCCAACGCGCGTTGAGGGCATCCAGCTCGGCCTGCTTGTCGGCCTTGTCCTGTCGCAGCGCGTCGAGGCGCTCGACGGAGGCGGGATCGGTTTCGTCCTTGAGTGCCAGCTCCTCCATGGTCAGTCGGTCCACCTGGCGGCGCAGCTGGTCGATCTCCTCCGGGGCGGAGTCGATCTCCATGCGCAACCGGGAGGCCGCCTCGTCCACCAGGTCGATGGCCTTGTCCGGAAGCTGGCGTCCCGGGATGAACCGGTTGGACAGTACAGCCGAGGCCACCAGCGCGGAGTCCGCGATCTGGACCTTGTGGTGGGCCTCGTACCGCTCCTTGAGGCCGCGGAGGATCGCAATCGTGTCCTCGACGGAGGGCTCACCGACGTAGACCTGCTGGAACCGACGTTCCAGTGCGGCGTCCTTCTCGATGTTCTCCCGGTACTCGTCCAGCGTGGTGGCACCGATCAGGCGCAGTTCACCGCGGGCCAGCATGGGCTTCAACATGTTGCCGGCGTCCATGGCGCCTTCGGATCCGCCACCGGCACCGACGACCGTGTGGAGTTCGTCGATGAAGGTGACCACCTGGCCCTCGGAGGTCTTGATCTCGTCCAGGACGGCCTTGAGTCGTTCCTCGAATTCGCCGCGGTACTTGGCACCGGCGACCATCGAGCCCAGGTCCAAGGAGATCAGGGTCTTGCCCCGCAGGGTTTCGGGAACGTCACCCTCCACCATGCGCTGCGCCAGACCTTCGACGACGGCGGTCTTGCCCACACCGGGCTCGCCGATCAGAACCGGGTTGTTCTTGGTCCGGCGCGACAGCACCTGAACCACCCGCCGGATCTCCGAGTCGCGGCCGATCACGGGATCCAACTTGCCCTCACGCGCGATGGCCGTCAGATCGGTGCCGTACTTCTCCAGGGCCTGGAAGGTGCCTTCCGGGTCCGGACTGGTCACGCGACGGTCGCCGCGCACCGCGGGGACGGTCTCCCGGATCGTGGCCGCATCGGCTCCCGCCTCGGCCAGGATGCGCGCGGCGGGGCTGTCGACCTCAGCCAGGGCATACAGGAGATGCTCGGTCGAAACGTATTCGTCCCCGAGTCCCTGGGCGAACTTCTCCGCAGTTTGCACGACCTGCAGGGACGCACGGTTGAACTGCGCCTGAGCCGCGGTGGAGCCAGTCGCCGACGGCAACGCCGCCTCGGCGGCTGCAGCCTTGGCTACCACCGCGGCGACGTCGACCCCGGCCGCTTCCAGGACGGCGACGGCGACGCCGTCGCGCTGATCCAGGAGCGCCTTGAGCAGATGAACGGGTTCGATCTGGGGGTTGCCGGCCGTCGATGCCTGCGTGGCCGCAGCGCTGACGGCCTCCTGTGAACGAGTGGTGAGCTTGGTGTCCATGGCGATTCCTCTCTGTGCGCCGCGGATGGTTCTTCCGGCACCGGGTGGCACCGTGGGGTCAATAACTTAAAGTTGACTCTACTCGAATCAACTTTTCTTCGCCATACAAACTCATGTGATGTTGGCGATCACTCCTGGGATCCCGAAACCAGGATGCCCCCGCTCGAGCGGTCTCGAGCGGGGGCATCCTCGGGGTGCAGGCGGTCATCGCCTGCCGACCCCCTGGAATCGAGTGCGCGTGCGCCAGGCGCGGTGCAGGTAGAAGAAGCCGGTCAACACGTGGAGCACGGCCCCGATCTCGACGGCGATCGCGCCCAGGAGCGTCATCAGCGGCAGGCCGAACGCAGGACCCGCAAGAACGGCCACGACGCCGATCATCGTCAGCGCCGTCCGCACCTTGCCCAGCCAGGTCACCTGCACTTCATAGGACCCCAGCGCGAGCATGGCGACAGCCAGAACCAGGTCCACGGTGGCAATCATGATGATGGCCCACCACGGCAACAGCCCCACCCAGGCCAACGCGATGACCGCCAGGCCCAGCCCAAGGCGATCGGCCAGGGGATCCAGCCGGGCACCGAACCGGCTGTACTGGTTGAGCAGACGCGCCAGGAACCCGTCCACCCAGTCGGTCAGGGAGAAGACGGCCACCAGGATCAAGGGCAACGACGGCCGCTGGTCGATCCCGAAGATCGCGACGATGGCGGGAATGATCAACAGGAAGCGCAGGACCGTGAAGGCGTTGGGGATCGTCCAGACCCCGCTGTCCACGCGCTCGTCGTGGGATTCCTGCAGGGACGGGGGGACGACGCCGTCGCGCAGTGCCTGACCGAGCTTCACCGGTTCCCACCCCCGCGTGCGGAGGACTCGTGGCCGCCGGCACCGCCGAAGGACTCCACCCAGGCCTCGCGCATCCGATCCTCCTGCTCCGGATCGAGCTCGGGAGCCTGACCCCGAAGACGGGCTCGCGTGCCGCGCAGGTCGATCGCCGTCGAAATGACGGCAGCCACCGCGGCGACGAACGTCAACACGCCCACGGTGTTGGCGAACCCGGCGCTGAGCCCCACGTAGTCCTGGCCACCGACGGCCGCGGTGAACAGCGACTGCCCACGACCGTCGATCTTGTCCGGCAGGAAAGCACCCAGGACGAGCGCGCAGCCCCAGGCCGCGAGGACGCTCCAGGTGCTCGCAGCGCTGCTGACCCGCGGCCGGTGGCAGACGACGTCCATGCGCATGAGCGCCGCAGAGATCCACAACAGGACACCCAACGGCAGGGCCAGAGCGGTCAACCAGATCACGGCGCGCTCCCCGGGCCCGCCCAGGGGAACCGTGGCGAGAACGAACCAGGCGGCCACGAACAGCGGCATGACGGAAGCGATCACGGGCACGACGCGGCGCAAGGGGCCGATGGGCCGGTCCGTGAAGGGTGGTGTTTCCGCTGACACCCCGGGCCGCTCAGGATCGGGCGCTGCGTGGGGCTCTGCGGTCATGAGTTCAGTCTACGGAGCCCGTACGCGATCCCGAATCACCCCTGGGCCACACCCGAAATATATGCTATTTTTCTAATATGTCATCGAGCGAAGCCTCCTGTTCACCCCGCGCGGGGTCGGCATCGTGCGCCGGAGCCCGCGACGGACGGGCCGGATCAGCACCGCGTGGAGACGGACACGGGCACTCGCACGCACACTCACACGACGTCGCGAAGTCGTCCCGCACCCGCCTGGCCATCGCTTTCGGCATCACGGCCTCGGTGCTCCTGGCCCAGGTCATCGGCGCCGTGGTCACCGGCTCACTGGCACTGTTGGTGGACTCGGCACACATGGCCGTGGACGCGATCGGCCTGCTCCTGGCCCTCACCGCGTCCGTCCTGATGACCCGCCCGCAGTCGCCGCGCCGCAGCTGGGGTTGGTTGCGTGCGGAGACCATTGCCGCCGGCGTCCAGGCAACGGTCCTGCTCGCGGTGGGGATCTATGCGCTGGTCGAAGGAGTCCAGCGCCTGCTCGACCCTCCCCCGGCCGCGCAGTTCGACGTGCGTCTGCTGGCCGTGATCGGGGTGGTCGGGCTGGTGGCCAACGCGTGCTCGCTGTGGGTGCTCACGAGCGCACGGAACAGTTCGCTCAATCTGCGCGCGGCATTCCTGGAGGTGCTCAACGACGCGCTCGGTTCGGTGGCCGTCATCATCGCCGCGATCGTCATTTCCACCACGGGTTGGACGGGCGCTGACGCAGTCGCCGGCATGGTGATCGCGTTGCTCATCATTCCGCGTTCGGCCCGCATACTCCGTGAATCCGGGTCCGTTCTCATGGAATCGGCCCCGCGCGGGCTGGATCTCGAAGAGGTCGCCGCACATCTGGAGACCGTCCCCAACGTCTTGGCGGTACACGACCTGCACGCCTCCGTCGTGGCCACCGGGATTCCCGTGCTGACCGCGCACGTCGTGGTCGAGGACAGCAGTTTCCACGACGGTTCCGCACCGCGGATCCTGGACGATCTGCAGGCCTGCGCGGCAGAACACTTCCCCGTGTCCGTGGAGCACGCCACGTTCCAGCTGGAGCCCGCGGGCCACACGGACCACGAGCGGTTGGGCCACGGGCCCCTTGACCCGGAATCCGCGCAGCAGCCGCACGGGCACACCCAGAGCTGAGCGCAAACTCTTGTAATTACACGCGCACGGGGCGGCCCCGCATCGGGGCTGACCACGGGGCGGATAGGGTGAAGTCATGTCCCCGCGCACATTTCCCCAGGCAGTTCTGTTCGACCACGACGGCACCCTGGTGGACACCGAACCCGTGTGGGGGCGGGCCAAGGCACGGTTCGCCCGCGACCACGGGGGAACCTGGGTCGAGCGGGACACCCTGGAGACGATCGGCAGGCCCGCGTCGTTCACCGTCCAGCGACTGCGTGACAACGGGGTCACCGAGATCGACGACGACACCTTGATGCGCAAGCTGTTCGAGTACTCGGAGCAGGAGCTCAAGGACCACGGGCTGAGCATCATGCCCGGCATGACCGAACTGCTCCAGGAGATCGCGGAGGCCGGACTGCCGACCGCGATCGTCACGAACGCCACAACCGAGGTCGCTCAGTACACGGCGAGCCTGGCCCCGGAGAACATGTTCGACGTCGTCATCGGCAACGAGGAGGCCGAGCACGGCATCGCGCCCAAGCCTTCGCCGGAGGGTTATTTGGAGGCGGCGCGGAGGCTGCGCGTGGACCCCGCGGACTGCGTGGTCATCGAGGACTCCCCGGCGGGTGTGGCGGCCGGAATGGCCGCGGGGATGACCGTCGTCGTCGTGCCCGGAGCCGTTCCGGTGCCGGCTGACCACGGTGCCGTGCACGTGAACGATCACCGGCAGGTGACCCTGGCTCTCCTGGAGTGGCTCGATCCGCACGGCACGTCCTGGCCCAAGGGCATCCTGCTGGACCACGACGGCACAACCGTCAACACGGAGCCGGAGTGGGCCTCGGCCAAGCGCGCGGTGGCCGCCCAGTTCGGCCAGGAATGGACCACCGAGGACGATCACGCCGGGCTGGGCCAGACCGTCCAGTTCTCCGCGCAGATGATGTTCGACCGTGGGGCCGATGCCGACGTGGAGGACATCACCCAGCGCATCGGGGCCAAGGTGGTGGAAGCCCTGGAGCGTGAAGTTCCGCTGATCGAGGGCATGCCCGAACTCTTGGCGCAGTTGCGTGCCGAACACATCCCGGCGGCGCTCGTGACCAACGCCTTGGCATCGGTGGTCTCGACGACGGCGTCCGCCCTGACGGAGAACATCAGGGCGGTCGTCTCCCGCGAGGACGTCGAGAACCCGAAACCGCATCCGGAGCCCTACCGCGTGGGAGCCGAACGGCTCATGACCGCCCCCGAGGACTGCGTGGCGGTCGAGGATTCGCTGGCCGGCGCGCAGTCCGCAGTTGCGGCGGGAATGCCCGCGATCCTGGTGCCGGGTGACAAGCCCGTGCCTCAGGAGCCCGGTTTCGTGCGGGTCGAGGTGCACACCGACGTGACGCTGGAACGACTCCGCGCGGTGGGACCGCTGATCCCGGACCTCCCCCGGGCCGACGGGCCGCCGACGGAGAAGCTGCCGTTCAACGCCACGCGCCGTCCGGCCAGTGAACTACTGACCCGCAACTACCCGTCCGCCTGAGCCTCGGCCCACTGGACCAAGTCCAGGGTGAACAACTCGGTCGTGTGACCGTAGTACTTCTCCGTGGTCCCTCGGTGCTCCATTCCCAAGCGGCGGCACACCGCCTGGGACGGGGTGTTGCCGACGTCCGTGACGGCGATGATCCGTTCCAGGCCGAGGCGCGCCGCATGGTTCAGCATCGCGACGGCGGCCTCCGTGGCGTAGCCGTGGCCCCACGCATCCGGGTGGAAGTGCCACCCGATCTCGATGTCCCCTGATCCCTCACCCGTGTCCGAGGCCGGGGTGTCCTTGAGCAGGACCACGCCCACCGGTCGCGGCGGTTCCTGCGCGAGCACGGCGAGGCGAATGCCCGTCAGCGGCCCTTCGCACGTGGCCCACCGTTCCAGGCGCGTGCGGACCGCATGGGGTGGCAGCGGCGCATCTTCACCGATCCACCGTGTGACGGCTTCCCGGGAGTAGAGGTCTTCCAGGAAACCGAGGTCCGCGACCTGTCCAGGTCGCAGGAGAAGTCGTTCGGTCGTGACGGTCCAGCGGCCGTCGTCGGTGTGGTCGGCCATCGTGCTCGGCACTCCCAGGGGTCGAGGCGGATCATCCGCGGTGCATCGGACAATTCGTCGGACAAAGGACGTTGACAACCCACGATAGACCGCGAGCGCCCACGGTTGACCGTGGGCGCTCGCCATGACTGGTTGCCGCACATGCGGCACGGGGGTCAGCCGCGGGGCGCACCCGCTGCGGAGCCCGCGCGCCGGTTCCGACGACGCGCGGCGGCCTGCGTCGCGCGGTCAGCGGTACCGTTTCCGGCTCCGTGGAGGTTCACCGCGGTCGCGGCCGAGTCCGAACGTGTCCGGCCGGAGCCCGCCTTGGGGCCACGGTTGGCGGACCCCGTCTTGCGGGCGTTCGACGCCGAGGCACCGCGGGATCCCCCACGAGCGCCACCACCGGCACGGGAGCCACGGGACGAATCCCCTGAACGACCGTTGGACGACCGGTTGGAACGATCGGTGCGATCGTCACGCGACGCGTTGCGCCCACCCGACTTGGCTTCACGGCGGGCCTCGGACCGGGGGCCGCCCGACTTCTTGGCCGCGTTTCGACCCGAGTTCTTGCCCGCGCCCTGGCGGGGCTTGCGGCCCGAACCCTGACCACCGGTCGTGGACTGCTTGGTCGGCGGGACGTAGGCCACGCGCTCGGCACGCTCACCCACAAGTTCAGCCACCACGGGTGAACCGACCGTGACCTCGGAGAACTCCGCGGTCACACCCGCCTGCTTCATGAGCTTCTGGACGTCACGCCGTTCCTCAGTGGTGGCGATCGTGATGACCTGGCCCTCTGCGCCCGCGCGGGCGGTACGCCCGGAGCGGTGCAGGTAGGACTTGTGCTCGGCGGGCGGGTCGATGTGGACCACGAGTTCGACGTCGTCCACGTGCACACCGCGAGCGGCGACATCCGTGGCGACCAGGACGCGGACCTCCCCCGTGGAGAAAGCCTCCAGGTTGCGGTCGCGGGCGTTCTGGGACAGATTGCCGTGCAGGTCAACCGCCGGGATTCCGGCCTGGGACAGCTTCTTGGCCATCTTCTTGGCGCGGTACTTGGTGCGCGTGAACATCACGCGCCGCCCGGTGCCGGAGGCCAGGGTCTCAATGAGAGCCTGCTTCTCGTCGGCGTCCACCACCAGCACGTGGTGCTCCATGGTGGAGACCGTGGCCTTGGGCGCATCCACGGAGTGGGTCACCGGGTTGTCCAGGAACTTCTTGACCAGGACGTCCACTCCGCCGTCCAGGGTGGCGGAGAACAACAGACGCTGACCGTCACGCGGCGTGCGCTGCAGGATGCGGGTCACCACGGGCAGGAAGCCCATGTCGGCCATGTGATCGGCTTCGTCGATCACGGTCACGCGGATGTCGTCCAAGGTCAGGACGCCCTGCTTGAGCAGGTCCTCCAGTCGCCCCGGGCAGGCCACGACGATGTCCGCGCCGCGGGCCAGAGCCTTTTCCTGGTGTTTCTGGGAGACGCCGCCATAGATGACCGTGGTGTTCAGACCAACCGCTTCGGCCAGCGAGGCCACGGTGCGGTCGATCTGGGTGGCCAGCTCACGAGTGGGGGCCAGGACCAGACCGGTCGGCCGGTTGGGGCGTCGGGTCGTCTTGGCGACGCCGTCGGTCAGACCCGCAAGCCGGGCGACCAGGGGGAGGGCGAAGGCCACGGTCTTGCCGGAGCCCGTGCGGCCACGACCCAGGACGTCGCGTCCGGACAGCGAGTCCGGCAGGGTCTTGGCCTGGATGGGGAAGGCATCCGTGATCCCCTGGTCGGAGAGGACACGGGCAAGTGCCTCGGGCACGCCGAGGTCTACAAAATGAGTCACGAGGAAGTTCGCACTTTCGATCGGATGTCCCGGTCGGTGTGTTCACCCACCGGGTGCGCCGATCCCACTCCAGCCCGCTCTGCGAGTACGCGAGCGGGTTCGCTTTCCATTGCGTCAGCGGCTCGCGGGGAGCCTTCGGAGTGATCGACGCGCTGCCTGCCTCTTTGTGGATCCCTGCGGATTCACACCCCGGAATCAATCCTCGGGGCCGCAGGTCCGGGCAGTGCCATGTGCAACCCGTGAAGACTACACGAACCGTTCGGAGCCTGTCCGTGACCCTCCCCACCCCGTCACACCGCACCCGGGACTGATCTGCGACGACGACAGCGGGCGGCCCACCGTCGTCGTCCCGTGTTCGCTCACAGCCAGCCGGGCGGAATCCCTGCTGGTGGCAACGCTCAGGCTGCTACCGTGAAATCGATCGGTCCGTATCGGACCCCACGTGCTTCATACGTACTCGTCCACGTTCATTCGTGAAAGGACCCAGAATGCGACTTTCCAACGCTATCCTCCGCGGCGTCTCCGGCGCCTACATCCTGCAGTCCGGCCTGGGCAAGAAGGATCTGCCCCTGGAGGCCTACGAGGGCCTGCAGGGCATGGCCGCCACCGGCATTCCGCAGCTCAAGGAGTGGGACGCCAAGACCTTCGGCCAGGCGTTGTGGCTGGCCGAGGTGGGCGTCGGCGGGCTGCTGCTGACCCCGTTCGTCTCCAAGCGGCTGGCGGGTCTGGCCCTGACGGCGTTCTCCGCGGGCATGCTCACCATGTACTTCAACAACAACGAGATGACCCAGGACGACGGCATCCGCCCCACCCAGGAGGGCACCCCGCTGTCCAAGGACGTCTGGCTGGCCGCGATCGGCCTGGCCCTGGTGGTTCAGTCCAAGGGCTGACACCGCTCGGCGCCGCAGCGCCCTCCCACCGACTTCGGGGTTGTTCCGCCTATTCGATCGAATAGGCGGAACAACCCCGAAGTCGTGTGGTGGGAGAGGTGTCAGACGGACTCGACGGCGATGCGGTACGTGATCGCGTGGGTCTCCCCCGGGGCCACAGTCACGTAGTCGTCCAGGGCGTTGGCCCCCTCGACGCACAGCATCTGGGTCCACTCCTCGTCCGCGAAGTCGCCCATCTCCATGGCCTTCTCGGTCCAGGGGTTCCACACGACCGTGTTGGCCGCGCCCTCCATGGTGATGTGCAGCTTGCGTCCCAGGAGGGGATCTACGACGACCAACGGGTCACCCGAGCGGTAGACACGGTCCGTCTCGCCGGAGAAGCGCACGTCTCCCGCCTGCACGACGTCCTTGTTCCCCGTGACCTTGTCGACGTAGCTCACACCGTCCAGTCCCTCGATGCTCACGGAGCGGACGTCCCCGACCGCCAGGTAGGTGTGCAGGGCCTCGTCGATCTCGAAAGGCTCGTCCCCGGTGTTGGTGGTCGCCAGGGTCATCTCCAACGTGGTACCCACCGTGACGGTGAAGTCGGCGCTGAAGCTGTGGCGGAAGCTTGCGCGCTCCTGGTCTCCAAGGTCTGTGTCGGTCAGCCGGAAGACCGCCGTGGTGCCGTCGGAGGACACCGGCGTCCAGGGCGTGGTCCGGGCAAACCCGTGGGCGGGGCTGCGCTGCCCGTCACGTCCGGGGCCGAACCACGGGAAGCAGATCGGCACTCCCCCACGAATCGCCTTGCCCTCCAGGAATCGGGCCTGGCGGGAGACGAAGAGCACCGGATCCTGCCGGGCCGGGGTCCACGACGCGACGTGGGCGCCCTGGGTGTAGACGGTTGCGATCCCTTGGTCATTGGCCAACGCCAGTGGCTGTTGCAGAGCAGTCATGGTCACAGGCTATGTGCTGGTGCCCCCGGTGACCGCATTGGTTGCCGGGGGCACCGTTGGCCTGGTGACGAACGTGGCTTTACGAGCGTGGCTCAGCCCAACTCAGCGGCCGGTCACCTCGTAGGTGTCGATGCCACCGTCACGTCCGCGCATGAACAGATCCACCTCAGACTTGCCCGCCACCAGCTTGGGGTCGTTCTTGAGGTAGTGCTTGGTCTCCCGCGCGATCAACCCGGACATGATCAGCAGGCCGATCAAGTTGGGGATGGCCATGAGGCCGTTCATGACGTCCGCGAAGTTCCAGACGGCGGCCAACGGGATCGTGCATCCGATGAACACGACGATCGAGAAAATCACCCGGTAGGGCATGACACCCACGCGTCCGATCAGGGACTCCACACACCGTTCGCCGTAGTAGGCCCAGCCCAGGATCGTCGAGTAGGCGAACATGACCAAGCCCACGGTGACGATCAGGTGCCCCCAGCTACCGGGCAGGCCGTGGGTGAAGGCTTCGCCGGTCATGGTGGCGGCGAACTCCTCGCCCTGCTCCCACACGCCCGTGGTCACGATGACCAGGCCGGTGCAGGTGACCACGATGATGGTGTCGATGAACGTCTGGGTCATGGACACCAGGCCCTGCCGCACGGGGTGCGTGGTCTGGGCCGAGGCCGCCGCGATGGCAGCCGAACCCATGCCGGATTCGTTGGAGAAGATGCCGCGGGCCACACCCATCTGGATCACCAGGATCAGGGCCGAACCGGCGAAGCCGCCGACGGCTGCGGTACCGCTGAAGGCATCTGCGAAGATCAGGGCCAGGGCGGCGGGGATCTGCCCGACGTTGGCGATCAGGATCCACACCGCACCGAGCACGTAGAAGACGATCATGACCGGGACGAATCCGGCGGTGACCTTGCCGATGGACTTGATGCCGCCGACCAGCACGACCATGGTCATGACGGCCAGCACCAGCCCGGTGACCCAGGTGGGGATGTTGAAGGATTCGACCACGTTACCGGCGATCGAGTTGCCCTGGGTCATGTTGCCGATGCCGAAGGAGGCCAGTGCCGCCGCGATCGCGAAGAACAGGGCCAGGAACTTCCCGAACCCGTTGGGGATGCCGCGCTTGAGGTAGTACTGCGGCCCGCCCGAGATCTCGCCCTTGGCGTCCGTGGTGCGGTAGCGGACGCCCAAGAAGGCCTCCGAGTACTTGGACGCCATGCCCAGGATGCCGGTGACCCACATCCAGAAAAGGGCACCGGGCCCACCGATGGAGATAGCCGTGGCCACGCCAACGATGTTGCCGGTTCCCACGGTGGCGGCGAGGGCCGTGGTCAGTGCCTGGAACTGGGAGACGTCACCGCCCGGTGCGTCCTCGTCCTTGCGCTGGAACAGCGCGAGTCGCAGGGCGGGACCCAACTTGAACAGCTGCAGGAAGCCCAGGCGGAGCGACAGGTACAGGCCCGTGACCAGCAGCAAGGGGATGAGGACGAAGGGTCCCCAGATGATGCCACCCGCCGAGCCGAAGCACTCGGCCATGTCCGTCTGCCCCGGCGTGAAGCAGTACGTGCCGATACCGGCGAACTGGTCCAACAGGTTCGCAATGAGATCGTTCACCGTGCAGTTCCTCCCCGGAGTCGCACCCGCTCTGCCGATGGGAGGGGCACCGGATGAGCGAGCAAAAAAGTGTCATGTGATGGAGGGTGTTCGAGCGGCGACTCCGACCTATGGCGCCCGTCACAGGGAGCATCTAACCACACAGTGGATTGCCAGGAAGTTAACCGGCAGCGCACGACAACTCGAGTTGGACTCCCACCCCGCCAGGTGCGGCCATGACCAGCAACGAACTGCAGCCGACATCAGTCCTGGTGAGGAGCGGACCACCAGGCGGCCAGGAGCGCGGTGGCCAGGGCCGCCGTCGTGAACACGAACATCAGGACGCTCATGGGCAGTGCAGTGTGCTCACCACCCAGCCCGGCCAAGGGGCTGACCAGACCACCGACCATGAACTGCAGCAGTCCCTGGACGGCGGAACCGGCCCCGGCGCGGCCCGGCACCTGGGCCTGGGCCAGGGCGATGCCGTTGCCGATCAGGAATCCGACGCAGGTCTGGGCGCTGATGGTGTGGACCACGATGGTCCACGCCGGTGCGTCGATCAACACCCCCACCAGGCCCAAGGTGTTGATCACTCCCTGCGCCACCAAGGCGCCGATCATGATCTGCGTGGTGCTGAAGTGGTTGAGCAACCGCACGTTGATCAGCCCGGCGATCACGGAGCCGAAGGCTGCCGCCGCGAAGGTGATGCTGTAGCCGATCGAGCTGAGACCCACCACGTTCTGCATGACGAAGGACGAGGCGGAGACGTAGGAGAACAACGAACCGAAGGCCAGTGACATGGCCACCGCCCAGGCCATGAACGGACGGTTGGTCACGACGGCGCTGGCCAGTGCCACCGTTCCGAGGACCCCGCCCTCCCGACGTTCTGCCGGGGGAAGGGTCTCCGGGATCACGAACACCACGCACGCGACCATGAGCGCACCGAAGCCGGTCAGCACCCAGAACACGACCTGCCACGGTGCCCACGTTGCGATGAGGCCACCCAGAACGGGGGCCACGATCGGGGCGACGGAGACGATGGTGCCCAGCAGCGAATAGAGCTTGGCCGCTTCCACGCCTTTGGCGATGTCGGAGACGATCGCGCGGGCAATGACGACTCCGGCGGCACCGGCGAATCCCTGGATGCAGCGCAGTGCCAGCATCAGGTGGACCTGGGTGGAGAAGACGATTCCCAGGCTGGAGAGCAGGAACACCGTGGTTCCGAGCACCAGCAGGCGATGGCGCCCCAACACGTCGGAGATCGGCCCCAACAGGAACTGGCCCACGGCCATCCCGACCATGTAGGTGCTCAGCGACAGCTGGATGGTCGACGCGGGCGATGCGTAAAACTCGGCCATGGCAGGCATGGAGGCCAGATACATGTCCGTGGCCATGGGGCTGACCGCGCTGAGCACGCCGAGGGCCAGGACGAAGAACACCCGGTCCGGCCCGGGAGACAGTCCGAGGCGGGAGGAAACGCGCATGGTCGAAGACAGCCTTTGCTCTGGTCGAGAGGTCGAAGGGTTGTGAGGGTTCGGCCGGTGCGGGGCACTTCGGCAGCCCGTTCAGGGTACGCCCTGGCTAGACTCTGCTGTCGATGAGTGACACCAACACCCCAGAGCCCACCCCCGCTGCGACAACGCCGGAATCCGAACCGACACCCCTCGCGGAAGCGCAGCAGCCCGGCGAGGTTCCGCAGGAGTTCCGCCGTCGGCCGTTCTCGTTCGTCCGCCGCGGTGACCGATTGACGCCCCGCCGCCAGAAGGCCTGGGACCAGTGGGCGCCGTCGCGCATCCTGCACGTGCCCCGGGAGGTCACGGACACGTCCGTGGCCGCCCATGCGGAGTTCGATCAGGCCGCAGCCTACGGACGTACGGCTCCCCTGGTCGTGGAGATCGGGTCCGGTCTGGGGGAGGCCATGGCCCACCGGGCCGCGGAGGTCCCCGAGCACGACTTCCTGGCCGTTGAGGTCTACACGCCCGGGCTGGCCGATCTGCTCATCAAGACGGCTGCCAACGGCGCCCAGAACGTCCGCGCGGTCCAGGCCAACGCCCCGGAGGCCCTGGAGCACTTCCTCAAGCCGAATTCGGTGGACGAACTGTGGGTGTTCTTCCCGGACCCCTGGCACAAGAAGAAGCACCACAAGCGCCGGTTGGTGTCCCCGGCGTTCGTCGACCAGGTGGCCAACGTGCTCAAGACCGGTGCCACGTGGCGCCTGGCCACCGACTGGCAGGAGTACGCCGTTCAGATGCGTGAGGTCATCGAGGCCGACGGACGGTTCGAGAATCTCAACCCCGGCCCCTTGGCCACTCAGGACGCTCCGGACCAGGGCTGGGCACCCCGGTGGAAGGGCCGAACCCTGACCAGTTTCGAACGCAAGGCCCGCGAAGCCGGACGCGTCCCGCGTGACCTGACGTACCGCTACGTCGGGGGCTGAAGCACCCGGGCTCGCACCCGCCCTGAAAGACAGCACGCTTTGTTCTAGCCTGGGGTGACCCATCTCCGACCCCCAGGCGGGTGCCCCTTGAGTTCTTCAGACCGCAACCCGTCCCCCGAGCACGACGCCACCGGATCCTCGGCGCGGCAGCACGGCGGCCAGGACGCCTCGGTACACATCAGACGCCATCCGTCGGGGACCGGGATCACCCGCACGTTCCTGCAGGAGATCACCTACCCGCACAACATCCACCCGGTGTTGGTTCCGGGCATCTCGGTCGAGGACCAGAGGATGCGCTACGGGATCGACACACTGGTCACGGGCGTCAGCGCCGTCCTCATCGTGGGGTTCATCGTCTGGGGTTTCGTGGACACGGCCTCCCTGACCACGGTGTCCACCGCGGCCCTGACCTGGACCATGACCAACATGGGCTGGGCCTTCAACATGTTGGCCGTCGGGCTCCTGGTGTATCTGCTCTACCTCGCGATCTCCCGCTACGGCCGCATCCCGTTGGGTATGGACGACGACGAACCCGAGTACTCGACGGCCTCCTGGGCCGCCATGCTGTTCGCCGCCGGGATCGGCATCGGGATCATCTTCTTCGGGCCCTTCGAACCGATGACCTACTTCCTCTCCCCCAGGCCGGGGTCCGCGGATCCCGGGACGCACGAGGCCATGAAACTCGCCTCCGCCCAGGCGGCGCTGCACTGGGGCCTCAACGCGTGGGCCATCTACGCCCTGGTGGGACTGGGGGTCGCCTACACCTCCTACCGGCGCGGCCGGGTCCCCCTCATGAGTTCGGTGTTCGCCCCGTTCTTCCGCGACGGACGGACCGACACGATCGCGGGGCGCATCATCGACGCCCTGGCGATCCTGGCCACGCTGTTCGGCACCGCGGCCGCCCTGGGAATCGGAGCCCTGCAGATCGGCCGCGGGGTGGAGATCGTGGCCGGGCTCGGGGAAACCGGTAACCGGATGGCGTTGTTGATCATCGCCGTGCTGACCGCGGGCTTCATCGCCTCCGCGGTGTCCGGGGTGTCCCGCGGCATCCGCATCCTCTCGAACATCAACATGGTCCTGGCCATCGGGCTGGCGCTGTTCTTCTTCGTCCTGGGGCCCACGGCGTTCCTGCTGAACTTCATCCCGTCGGTGGCGGTCACCTACGTGGTCCTGGCCTTCACCATCCTGGGCGGCACCGCCATCCGGGAACAGATGACCAACCACACGGTTGCGCCTGACGGCACCATCGCCAGCCTTCCCGCGCCGGAGGAGATCTTCTTCGTGGTGCTCGACACCCTGCCCGGGGCCGGCGTCATGGCGGCGGTGGTCGTGGTCATGTTGGCGATCTTCTTCATCACGACGGCGGATTCCGCCTCCGTCGTGACCTCGCAGATGTCCCAGCGGGGCAACCCCAGTCCCCGGTGGTACATCACGGTGTTCTGGGGCCTGTGCATGGCCGGAATCGCCGTCGTGATGCTGCTGATCGGCGGGCAGAGCGCCCTGACCGGGCTGCAGAACATGGTCACCGTGACCGCGCTGCCGTTCACGCTGATCATGTTCGCCATGGTGTTCGCCATCCACAAGGACCTGCGGCGCGATCCCATGATCCTGCGCCACCAGTACGCCCGCTGGGCCCTGGACAATTCGGTGCGGCACGGCGTGGACGAACACGGGGACGACTTCATGCTCTCCGTGGAACGGGCCTCCGGGGAGCACCGCAAGTGGGCCACCGCCGCTGACTTCGATTCGACGGCGCCGGAGTACACGGACTGGTACCAGCGCACGGACGAGGACGGGAACCCGTTGCAGTACGACTACGAGTCGAGCACCTACACGGGTGAAATGACCCAGGTGGATCCGTTGCGAGAGCCCGACCGGGACTGAACGCCCGTCGGGTCGACCCCGTCAGTCCTCGCCGCCGCGCCGCGGCCGGTAGACGACGAGCGCACGGGAGCGTGGCCTGGCCGTGGGGCGGGAACCCCGCGGCAGCCGGACCACTTCCCCGGACGGCGAGGCCGCCCAGACACTTTGGTCCTGGTTGACACGGTCCAGCGCGGCATCTCGCTCGTCGGTGAGCTCCAGGACGCGTTGCTGCAGGGCAGCCACCTGGTTCTCCAACTGCATGATGCGCTTGATGCCCTCCAGCGTGATGCCCTCCTGGGAGAGTCGCTGGATCTCGCGCAGCTTGTCGACGTCGCGCTGGGAGTACCTGCGCGAGCGCCCCGGTGCCCGGGTGGGCTTGACCAGGCCCAGGCGGTCGTACTGTCGCAGGGTCTGCGGGTGCATCTCCGCGAGTTCGGCCGCCACGGAGATCACGAACAGAGCGCGTTCCTCACTGCGATCGGTCATCGCTGTGCCTCCTCAAACTCCCCGGTCGTTCGCCATGTCATTCACCCGCACGCTCGAGCAGGTGCGCCCGAGGGTCGTGGTCGGCGGTGGCGGCGGCGAAGGCCTCCACGGCCTGCCGGGCGTCGTCGTCGAGCTCCTTGGGGACCTCGATCTCGACGGTCACGATCAGGTTCCCGGTCCCCTTCTTGGTGGTCACACCCTTGCCCTGGATCCGGAACTTGCGTCCGGAGCTGGTGCCCGCAGGAACCTTCAGGGAAACCTGCTTGCCGTCCCACGTGGGCACCTTGACGGTGGCCCCCAGCGCGGCCTCGGGGAAGCTCACGGGCACGGTCACCGCGAGGTCGTCGGTGCCTTCGCGCCGCGAGAAGACGGGGTGCTCCCCCACCTTGACGGTCAGGATGAGGTCGCCGTGGCCACCCGGACCCGAATGGCCCTTGCCCTTGAGTTTGAGCTTCTGACCGTCTCGCACACCCTGCGGAATGCGGACGGTGGTCGACGAGCCGTTGCCGCGTTGCAGCTTGACCGTGGTGCCCTCCATCGCGGAACGGAAGGGGATCAGCGTGCTCGTGGTGATGTCCTCGCCCTTGGGCTGCGGCGCCTGGTAGCGGGGATCGTAGCCACCCGTGTAGCCACCGGCACCACCTCCACCGAACCCACCGAAGCCGCCACCGCCGAAGAGGTCCTCGAAGTTGATGTTCTGGGCTCCGCCGGTCGAATAGCCCGTGGAGTAGCGCGCACGCGTGCGGCCACCGCCGAAGACGTCGCCGAAGAGATCCTCGAACCCGGCACCGTCGCTGCCGCCCGCGAACCGCGCGCCGGAACCCATGGCACGGATCGCGTCGTACTCCTTGCGCTCCTCGGGGTCGGAGAGGACGTCGTGAGCCTCCGAGACCTCCTTGAACCGCTGTTCGGCCGCAGCGTCCCCCGCATTGCGGTCGGGGTGGTACTTCTTGGCGAGCGTGCGGTACGCCTTCTTGATCTCGGCATCGGTCGCCTCCTTGGAGACGCCCAGCACGTCGTAAAAATCCTTGTCGGTCCAGTCTTGACTGGCCATGACGCCTCCTTTCAGGGGCAGGGTGGCGGCGGTCTTCGGCGGAGGGGGGGGGGTGCGGGGGGGGCG